>JAITMT010000322.1 GCA_031277235.1 Tannerella sp. | reverse complement strand
CCCCCCTCTAACTCCCCCAAAGGGGGAGGGCTGGGGAGGGGGCGTGGCGTTCTTTGACATATTGGTTTACACGATTTTTGTTTTTTATGAAAATTACTGTACCTTTGCCATTGAAATCTTCTTAAATTTCTTAAGATTTTTAAGAATATTTTAAAAACTAAAGATCATAAAACTATGGACAAAGGCAAATTAGTTCCAACAAGTAAGAATTACAAAAAACTGTACAGTTATCAAAAGGCGGAAGCAATATTTGATATCACTTATTATTTTGTACATACTTATCTGCAGAGAGGTGATCGCACCATTGATCAAATGCAGCAAGCAGCACGTTCGGGAAAGCAAAATATTGCAGAAGGTAGCATGGATGCAGCTACATCCAAAGAAATGGAAATAAAACTCATCAATGTTGCTAAAGGGAGTCTAATGGAATTATATGAAGATTATATGGATTATTTGCGAACAAGAAATCACCGGATTTGGGAAAATGATTCTGCGGAGCAAAATAAAATGCGCGAAATTGCTCGAAAGTATAATGATTCTGCTTATTATATGAATTTGATAAAAACTCGACCACCGGAAACAATTGCCAATATTGCTATTTGTTTGTTGAAACAGACGGATTATTTGCTGGCAAAACATTTGGAAAAATTAGGTGATCAATTTCTTAAGGAAGGCGGCTTCAAAGAAAGAATGACTTCCATGCGGCTAAACTATCGCAAAAAATCTTAGGATATAGATAATCACTGAAAACTATAAAGCGTGTAAACCAATAAAAAAAGGTTTATACGCTTTTTTTATTTTATAAATTACAATGTTAAGCAAAAAATAATATGATTAAAAATTTTCTATTTGTCCTGAAGCGTTTCAGGACGTCGAGTATCCTGAATATCCTGGGATTGTCGGTAGCGTTTGCCGCTTTTATCGCGATTATGATTCAGGTGAGTTATGAATACAATTTTGACAGTTGCCACCCCAACGCTAACCGGATATACCGGGTAGATATGTTCAGGGATGGCGAGCCAACCCAAATTTTGTCGCGCGCTTTTGCCGATGCGATTATCGCTTCTTCGCCCCATGTCAAGGAGGCGACTATTGTTACGCCCATTGACGAATGGCTGGGAAATGTATATGTTTCGACGGGGAACGCGGCGGATGAAAAAGGATTTCAGGAACCGATTGAAACCTGTTATCCGGGAATTACAACGGTTTTCGGATTCACTTTTGCGGAAGGCGATCCGGATTGTCTCAAAGATCCGGAGAAAGTTATCATTCCGCAAAGCATGGCACGCCGCATGTACGGAAACGAAACGGCAACCGGAAAACTCCTGCACCTCAAAGAACCGTTGTGGACAAAGGGGAATAAAGACCTGACTGTCGGCGGGGTATATAAGGATTTTCCGGGAAATACGCAAATCAAAAATGTGATTTATACTCAAATAGACGGGTCGCAAAGATTTGTATGTCAATCAATTAAAGAAATATTCAGGTATTGAAGACGTTGCTTTTTCCAAGCAGAAATTAGGCGCTTCCGACGGATATACCGAATATGGTTTTCAATATAAAGATAAAGATTTCGGAGGATATACGCTCGAAGTCAGTGATAATTTCCTGAATGTCATGCATATACCGGTAACTGAAGGCAGAGATTTTTTGCCGTCGGATATGAATATTACGCTTATTATGAATAAACCTTTGCAAAAGGAACTCGGCATTACGGCAGGCGAAACGGTGGAAATGAGCGCCTGGAGCATCTCGAACTGCAATGTCGTCGGGATGGTGGGAGATTTGAAATTTACCTCGTTGCGGCAAAGCGCGGATAACATCATTTTTTTGGTCGGTTCATCCTCTGCGCTTCCGGTTTCATACGTCAGGCTGAAGGCGGGAACCCATCTTTTCGACGCCATGAATCACATCCGGGAAACGGTAGCCGCTATCGACCCGGCTTTTCCGGTGAATATAGAGTTTTACGACGAAGTGCTGAATAATTTGTATCAAAAGGAAGTCAATCTGAATAAAAGTATCTCACTGTTAAGCGGTTTGGCGATTATCATTTCCATTATCGGAATTTTCGGTCTGGTACTGTTTGAAACGCAATATCGCCGCAGGGAAATAGGTATCCGCAAGGTTTTCGGCTCGACGACGGGCGAAATTCTTGCCCTGTTCAACAGGACTTACTTTCGCATTCTGGGCGTTTGCTTCGTGATAGCCGCTCCGGTTGCGTATTTCGGCATAAGCCGGTGGCTGGAAAATTTCGCCTATAAAACGGAATTGAGCTGGTGGATTTATCCGCTGGCGTTTCTGATTGTGTTCCTGTTGACGGCGGCGACGGTTACTTTTCAAAACTGGCGGGCTGCCAACGCCAATCCGGTGGAAAGTATCAAGAATCATTGACGGTACAGAATCGGAAAGAAAGCGTTCTTTGACATATTGGTTTACACGTTTTTGTGAAAAAAAACGAAAAAATTTGCATATTGATAACTTTTGAGTTAACTTTGCGGCGTGGAAGAGAAAAGACGCATAGAGTTTTATAAGGATTACTTTTCGGATTTTTATGCCGAACTGTCTTATAATGTGAGAAAAAAAATTCAATTTGTTTTTAAGATAATTAGAAAGGAATCGTCTATTCCCCAAAAATTCTTGAAACATATTGAAGATACAGACGGGCTTTATGAAATACGGGTAACCTTGGGAAGTAACATATACAGAATTTTCTGTTGCTTTGACAAAGGTAATCTTGTTGTTCTATTTAACGCCTATCAAAAAAAGACGCAAAAGACAAATCCTCAAGAGATTAAATTAGCATTGAAATTGAAAAACGAATATTTTAAAACGAAAAAAAATGGAAAAATATCTGAGTGAAGAAAAAAAGCAAGCCATCAGGCAAGCCAGAAATGTGGACGAACTGTTAGACATTGAATACGGGAAAATCGGCACGAAAGAAAGAGACGATTTTGAGGAAAAGGCTAACATGTTTGCTATCAGTGAAATGTTAAGGGAATCCCGTCGGAAAGCGAAAATCACGCAGGAACAGCTTGCCAAAAAAATCGGGACGAAAAAAAGTTACATTTCCCGCATCGAAAACGGTAAATGCGACATACAACTTTCCACGCTTTTCCGTATTTTTCAGACAGGCTTGGGAAAAGAGGTTCGCTTTCAAATTTATTGATGCCGTGTTTTGGGATAAATGCCAGAGTTGTAGAGGAGTTTTCGCCTTTCCGCTACAACCCTGTTTCATTGCCCGACTTTCTTTCCGTTAACATATAAGTCCTTGAAAACGACATCTTTCGCACCAATGATGGAGGTCGCTTGTTTGATATTTTCAAATGTACATTGAAATATTCACGGAATCTTCGTATCCCGTCAGCAAAATGCCGAATTTACTCTTTTTACAGGTAATTTCGAGTTGTCGGGCACGCGCGGCGTTTTGTGTAATGGCTGTTTCGGGGCTCAATCCCTTCCGTACCCACCAGTTTTCGTAACTTGCCTGACTGTCAATCGTTCCCTTGCCCGTAATGGCGATATTGGTCTCGCCGTAAGCATAAATCATTGTAGCAGTCCAAGCCCTCCCAGCGTGTCAGGACGGCAGGATAGTACAGGAATTTGTTTCAACATGGATTTTTCCGTAACATGCAGACAGAGTATTGATTTTCGCCGCAAAATACGGATATTTATCTATATGCAAGATATATATTCCATTCATTTTTGTGTAAATTTTGTTCTTTGTACAAAAATTATCCTGTTTTCAACTCCCTCTACACACTACACACTACACACTATCTACAAACATTCCGCATCACAAGTCCCGCCAGCGTAAAGCCGAAAATGGCGGTGATATGGACTGCCGTACCATTGATTTGGGCTTTGTTGCTGCACGGCTCTTCTTCCTCCTGCGACGGATAGACGCCCCTGTTGGTCAGCAATTCTTCGCTGAAAACACATTGAAATTTCCTCGCGGGAAATGTCCGGAGTCGTTTGAATTTTCTTCTTAGAGCCGCCGCCAGCGGACAACCCTTTACTTTCCAAAATTCAGCCGTTTGAACTTTTGACGGATCAATTTTCAAGGCGGCGCCCATGGAGGAAAAAAAAACGGCTTTCGTGCGACAGGCGTCCAGAATGAGTTGCGCCTTATCTTTCAGACTGTCAATCGCGTCAATGATATAATCGCAGGTTTCAAGTCGGAACTGTCCCGAGGTTTCCGTGCTGTAAATCTGTTGGACAGCTTCGATTTCAACTGACGGATTGATTTCCAGCAATCTGGTTTTCAGCGCTTCTACTTTTATCTGTCCGACGGTTTTGGTAGTCGCCATCAGTTGGCGGTTGATGTTGGTGATACACACGCGGTCGGAATCAACCAGCGTAATATGCCTGAATCCCGAACGAACAAGGCTTTCGGCACACCAACTCCCCACGCCCCCGACGCCCACAATCATCACCCGTTGCGAAGCGATTTTTTCCATGATATCCTTGCCCAGCAACAGTTCCGTCCGTGTGAAAAGTCCTTTTTCCAATTCCATAAATTACAAAATTTTCGTGGCAAAGTTCCGAAAAAAAATCGAAAAATAGAAAAAATAACATTATTATTGTTTTGACGTTTTATTTATCTCAAACAATAACCAGTTCTATCCCCGCATTTTCAATGATACCCCTCATCGTATCGGTGATGCCAGAATCGGTTACGATGGTATCCACCCTGTCCAGACCGCAAATTTTGCCGAAACCTCTTTTGCCGAACTTGGAAGAGTCGGCGAGGATGATGGTTTTCAGGGAAGCGTCAATCATTCTCTTGTTCAGATGCGCCTCGTCAATGTTTGAATTGGTAATGCCAAATTCGACATCAATGCCGTCCACCCCGAGAAAAACCTTGGAACAACTGACGTCGTCAAAAAAACGCGAAGTATAGTCGCCTATCACGGAAACGGAGTTTTTACGAATCGTTCCTCCCAACTGGATGACATTCGTATAGACATATTCGTTCAGCAGAATGGCTACTTTCAGCGAAGCCGTAACAACTGTCAGGTGATCAACGGGTTTGATTTGTTCAGCCAGCGCAAAAACCGTAGAGCCGGCGCCTATGATAATCGAATCGTTTTCTTCGATCAGTTTATAGGCGGCTTGCGCTATTTTTCTTTTTTCTTCTCTCTTTATCTTTTCCTTTTCGGTCAGATTCAAGTCTGCTGTATGCGGATTGATGATGCTGGCGCTTCCGTGCGTCCTGAAAAGCAACTTCTTCTCTTCGAGAAATTTCAAATCATTACGAACGGTAACTGTCGTAACACCCAGGGCATTGGCGGCGTCGGCAATTTTTACAAACCCTTCTTTCTGTAAGGCGTCAAGAATAAACTTGTGCCTTTCTGCTATGCTTGACATAAAAATTGATTCTATTTTCGCTGCAAAGTTAAACATAAAAAACAGGAATACAAATCAAAAAAAATAATATATTTATATTTCATTGATTTTTAATCATTTATAAAATAATTTCAAAAAAAATATCACTTTTCTGTTCTTTTCTAATTTTTATTATTTACCTTTGCAGGCAAAAGAAAAAGAAATAACATGAAAAGGGAAACGCAAATAAAACGAATAAAAGAAAAAAACCACTATGACATACTCGTGATAGGAGGCGGCGCTACGGGGCTGGGAATTGCCGTAGACGCCGCTACCAGAGGACTTTCCGTATTGCTGGTCGAACAGTATGATTTTGCCAAAGCCACTTCGAGCCGGAGCACGAAATTGGTGCATGGAGGGGTCAGATACCTTGCCCAGGGCGACGTCGAACTGGTTGTTCACGCCCTGCACGAGCGCGGACGGATGAAACGCAACGTCCCCCATCTGGTTAAGGACATGCGGTTTATCATCGGCAACTACAGGTGGTGGGAGAAACCGTTTTATTCGATCGGTTTAACGTTGTATGACATGCTGGCGGGAGGTTTGGGCTTGGGTCGCTCGTTGCCTTTGAGCCGGAAAAAAGTGATGCGGGAAATCCCCACCCTGAAGCAGGACAATCTGCGGGGCGGCGTTGTGTATCATGACGGACAGTTCGACGACGCCCGCATGGCTATTACGCTGGCTATGACTGCCGTTGACGAAGGAGCCGTCTGCATCAATTACATGAAAGCAGAGCGTTTGCAGAAAAAAGGGAACGGAGAAATTTGCGGAGCGCTATTGACCGACCAACTGACGCATGAAACCTATGCGGTAGAAGCGGAAGCGGTGATTAATGCGACCGGTGTTTTTGTGGATGAAATCATCAAGATGATTGCGCCCGAAGCCAGGAAGAAAGTCCGTCCCAGCCAGGGCGTCCATCTGGTGGTGGATTCAAAATTTCTGGGCGGCGATTCGGCGCTGATGATTCCCAAAACGAAAGACGGACGGGTGCTTTTCGGCGTTCCGTGGCATGGAAAAGTAGTGCTGGGAACGACGGATACGCCTCTAACCGAGGCTTCTACCGAACCCAAAGCGCTGGATGAAGAAATAGACTTTATCCTGGAACAGGCAGGCGAATACCTCGAAGCCAAACCGACGCGGAAAGACGTGCTGTCGGTGTATGCAGGCTTGCGACCCTTAGCCGCTTCCGACAAGCCGGACGCCCAAAAGACGAAAGAAATATCGCGCAGCCACAAAATATACAAATCTCCGTGCGGAAGATTGATTACCATTACGGGAGGCAAATGGACGACCTATCGAGAAATGGCGGAAGATGCTGTAAACATGGCTGTTAGAAATGCAAAACTGTCGTGCAAACCCTGCAATACCAAACATCTCAAACAGCACGGATACCTGGAAGATGCAGACCGGAACGGCTGGGACTACGTCTATGGCAGCGACGTCGAATACATTCGCCGGTTGATCCGGGAGGACGCTTCCCATGCGGAGAAATTGCACGGGGAATATCCGTTTACCAAAGCGCACGTCATCTGGGCAGTCCGGGAAGAGATGGCAATAACCATCGAAGATGTGCTGGCGCGCCGCGTTCGCCTGCTTTTTCTCGATGCGCGGGCGGCGATGGAGGCGGCTCCGAAAGTGGCGGCTATCATGGCGGCGGAAACGGGTAAAAACGAAGATTGGATAGAGGCGCAAGTCGCTGAATTCAGTCATTTAGCCAATGATTATGTTTTAACGTAATAAAATGCCATCATCCGCGTTATTAAAAAGAATAAATCGTATCATGAACATATGTGGAATTTTCTGAAACCCGAACCGCATAAGCCTCTGAAGCCGAAAGAGGCTGTTGATCCCACCTACAAGCGTTTGCGCTGGCAGGTTTTTATCGGCATTTTTATCGGATATGCAGGCTACTATATCGTCAGGAAAAATTTTTCGCTGGCAATGCCTTATCTGGAAGAAATGGGTTTTAACAAGGGACTGCTGGGAGTGGCTATTTCCGCCAACGCCATTGCCTACGGAATATCCAAATTCCTGATGGGCGGCGTTTCCGATCGTAGCAGCGCGCGGAAATTTTTACCCCTGGGATTGGCGCTTTCGGCATTGGTAACTTTACTGTTGGGGACAAAAGCGGGAATATCGTCCATTGCGGTCATGTTTCTTCTCCAGTTCATGATCGGATGGTTTCAGGGGATGGGATGGCCTCCCTGCGGACGCGTGATGACGCACTGGTTTTCCCACAACGAAAGGGGGACGAAAATGTCCATCTGGAATTGCGCCCACAATGTTGGCGGTATGGTAATGGGACCCATGGCGGCAGCCGGCATCGTCTGGTTCGGGACGTGGCAAGCCGGAATATTCTGGTTTCCGGCGGCTGTAGCATTGGTCATTGCGGTTGTTGCCTATGCGCTGACCCGCGACACGCCCCAGTCTTGCGGTCTTCCTCCCGTCGAAGAATACCGCAACGACTATCCTCCGAATTACAGCGCAAAGTCGGAACAGGAATTGACCGCCCGGGAAATATTTTTCAAGTATGTGCTAAACAATAAAATACTCTGGTACATTGCTTTGGCAAATGCGTTCATCTACATGGTCCGTTACGGAGTCCTGGATTGGGCGCCCACCTATCTGAAGGAAACCAAAAGCTATGACATCAGGGAAATCGGATGGGCATATTTTTTGTATGAATTTGCAGCCATTCCGGGAACCCTCATCTGCGGCTGGCTCAGCGACAGGATATTCAAGGGACGCCGGGCATTGACCACGATGATTTACATGGCGCTCGTGGCGCTGTTCGTCCTCGTTTACTGGCAATTCGGCAACAGCCCTGTCATCGTCAGTATATGCCTGATAGCCATCGGATTCCTGATTTATGGACCGGTTATGCTGATCGGAGTCCATGCCCTGGATTTGGCTCCCAAAAAAGCGGCGGGAACTTCCGCAGGCTTGACGGGATTTTTCGGTTATTTCTTCGGAACGGCTTTGCTGGCAAATATCGGCTTGGGCTACATTGTCGAAAATTGGGGATGGAACGGAAGTTTCATTTCTTTGCTGATTGCCTGCGCACTGGCTTTCATCCTCGTCGGATTTACGTATAAGGAAGAACAATATTCAGTTAAACAAACAAAATCATAAATAATCATGAGAAAAAACACCATCTTGCTTTTATGCTCTTTATCCTTTGTCCTGATAAATTGCGGAAAACTCTCTCCCGATGCTGCAAAAGCGCAAAAATACGTGGTTGATCATGCGGTCATTGCCCATCGCGGCACTGTTTACTGGGCGCCCGAACTGACCGAAGCGGCTTTTCGCTGGGCGCGCAATACCGGCGCCGATTACCTGGAATTGGACGTTCAATTTTCGAAAGACGGCGTGCCGGTGATCATGCACGACGCCACATTCAACCGCACGACCGACGTTGCCGTGAAATTTCCGGGAAGGGAAAAAGACCGGATAAACACGTTCACCTACGAAGAAATCATGCAATTGGACGCCGGAGTCCGCTTCAACGAAAAGAATGCCGACCGCGCCTGCGAAACTTTTACCGGTCAGGACGTTCCGGTCATTGAAGACGTGTTCCGCATTGCCGAAGGCAAGCGAATCAAGCGCGACGCCGAAGGAAAACGGATTTTTACCCGGTCGGAATCGAGCGAATATGCGTTTGAATACGAGGATGATCCGGCGGATAACGGTAATCGCCCCGGCGTGTATATTGAGTTTAAGGAACCTGAAAACTTTCCCGGAATCGAACAGTATGTTTACGATTTTTTGACCCGGACGGGCTGGAACATTCTGGAAGGAGAACCGGTTAACGAAAAGGAAGCGGCGTATGTTGGCGGTAAAGTCAATGTCGGAAAAACCTGCGGAAAAGTTCTTGTGCAAACTTTTTCACGCGATGGAATGGCAAATTTCCTGACGGTATTCAAAGGGAAACTGCCCTGCAGTTTTCTGGTCGGAGGCAAAAATGACTTTTCGGCTGAAGGCTGCGACGAAATGATTGCATTTGCCAAAGCGACGGGCGCACAATTCATCGGCTCCAATCTGGGCGAGGGGGAAAAAGACGGCATGTCGCCGATGTTTTCGCAAAAGATTCGCGACGCCGGGCTGAAATGCAACGTCTATTCGTTCAACAGCGACGAACAGATGGAGAAGTATTTTAACAGCGGAAAACCCTTGGCGGACGGCATGATTACCAATCGCACCGATTTGACGCTCGATTTCTATCATGCCAAAGGCGCTCGACCGACCGGAAAACAGGGAGGAACTCCCGCAGAAGTATTGGATGCGCTGGGGTATTAAAAATAAATCGGTATGATCAAAAATCAAAAATTTGCAAACCAAACCATGAAACTGTTATCCGCAGGAATGACGGTTGTCCTGTTCATTTTTTTCCTTTCCTGCGGTTCGGGCGATGACCCCGATCCGGTAACGGACGATTTCAATATCACGGGAGTATCCATTCCTTCCGAAATCAATGCCGTTGCGGGCGGGAACATCTCCATCACCGGCAAAGGATTCCGGATGGACGATAAAATCAGTTTGAAGTTGTCGGGCAACGCCAATAAAACATATCTTGTTGATGTAACGGCAGTTACCGAACAGTCGGTTACCATTAAACTGCCTCAGGAATTGGAGACGGGCAGGTATGAACTGTCGGTAACAAGAGCCGGGAAAACGCTTGTTTTGGGGACGTCCACATTGAATATCAGCGTCAATGTTGATATCCCCGACAGGGAGGGCATGACGGTCAAGGGGGTCGTTTACAGCAGCGGCAAAGGAGTTCCGGATGTCGTGGTTTCGGACGGCTATCTGGTAACCAAAACTGACCGCGACGGCGTCTATTATCTGGCTTCGGAAAAGAAAAGCGGATTTGTATTTATCTCTGTTCCGGGAAATTACGAAGTAAACAATACGTTGAATGCTCCTCAATTTTTTCAGCGGATAGGCGGCAGCACCGTGGAACAGAAGAATTTTTCGCTGACCTCCGTGAACAATGAAAAATATGTTTTGATGGCTATGACCGACTTGCATTTAGCCAACCGTAATGACGATTTAAGCCAGTTCGAGGATTTTCTGACGGACGTCAATGCCTTGATAAACAGTTATAAGGCAAGCGGTACAAAAGTTTACGGCATCATGCTCGGCGACTTGACCTGGGATTTGTACTGGTATGAGCGGAGTTTTGCATTGCCCGAATATATACCCTGGATGAACAAGGTAAACTGCTCCGTTTTCAATATCATGGGCAACCACGACAATGATCCGTATCGCACCGGCGATTTGGCGGGCGAACAGGCTTACAAAACCGTGATTGGACCTTCTTATTATTCATTCAATCTGGGTAAAGTTCATTATGTGGTACTGGACGATATCGAATGGATCAATACCGGAGGCGCTCAGGGCGTAGTAGGCGACCGGAACTTTACCGACGCCGTCTCCGCCAACCAGATCGAATGGCTGAAAAAAGATTTGGCAATGATCGCCGATAAAAGTACTCCGATTGTGGTAGCGCTGCATGTCCCCCTGTACGGCAGACCCAATGTGAACAACAGCGTTACCGTGAATCTGGTGAGAGGTCAGGAGTTAATCGGTTGTTTTACAGGCTTTTCCAATGTGAATCTTCTGAGCGGACATACGCATATCAACTACACCGTTCCGGCATCGGCTTCCCTGATGGAACATAACATAGCCGCAGTGTGCGCAACCTGGTGGTGGACGGGGCGCAGCGGTTATGCGGACAATCACATTTGCCGCGACGGTTCTCCCGGCGGATACGGCGTATATGAGTTCGATAATACCGCTATCAAATGGTATTATAAAGGTACGGGACATGATAAAAATTATCAATTCCGGACGTACGATTTGAATACCGTGCATATCACGGCTGCAAAATATGCGCCGAATGCCAACGCTACATACGCAGCGAAATTGCCCGGTTTTGCCGGCGTCTATGCCAATGCCAATTCGGGCAATGAAGTGTTAATCAATGTGTGGGGCTACGAACCGCAGTGGAAAATAGAAGTGCGCGAAAACTCCGTGCCTCTGAGCGTTACGCGCATGTCGGGGCTGGATCCGCTGCATATCATTTCCTACGAAGCCAAACGGTTGAATGTGAATGCCGACCCGACTTCCTCGTTCGTAACAAACACCACCACCAACCTGTTTAAGGTAACGGCGTCGAGCCCCAATTCGACGCTTGAAATCAAAGTAACCGACCGTTTCGGAAACGTATATTCCGAAAATATGATACGGCCTAAAGAATTTACGTACAGTATGAAATAACTCTTATAAATTAATTAAAAATCAATGCAAAATGAAAAAATGGATTTGGACAATATTTATCATCGCCATTACTTTATCATTATCTGCCCTGCAGGCGAATGCACAAAGCAAGGTAGTCAAGGGAACGGTGTATGACAGTGACGGACAAACGACCTTACCCGGAGTAACGGTACTGCACAAGGGTACCACCAACGGTCTGTTATCCGGTTTGGATGGAGGCTATACCATTACGGTCAGCGGCGAGCAGCCTGTTTTGGAATTTCGTCTGTTGGGCTATGAAACTCAGGAGATTGAAGTTGGCAGTAAAACGGAAATCAATGTCGTCATGCGGGAAAGTTCCCGGCAATTGGACGAAGTGGTGGTAACGGCTCTGGGCTTGACCCGCGACCAGAAATCGCTGGGTTACGCAGTAACCAAAATCGGCAACGAAGAACTTACGTCCACCTCTTCAAGCAACTGGATGAACGCCATCAACGGAAAAGTGGCAGGATTGACTTTATCCCAGGCAGGCACCGGTCCGGGCGGTTCCACCCGCGTAACCATTCGCGGAAACAATTCGCTGGACCATGCCAACAATGAAGCGCTTTTCGTGATAGACGGAGTGCCCGTCAATTCGGGATCAATAGCCACCGGCAACGGCAGCAACTATGCCAACGTGGATTCGCCTGTGGATTTCGGCAGCGGGGCGAGCGAACTCAATCCCGACGACATCGAATCGGTAACGATACTGAAAGGACCCGCAGCATCGGCGCTCTACGGTTCGCGGGCTGCCAACGGAGCAATCATCATCACGACCAAATCGGGGAAAAAAGAAAAGGGATTGGGCATCACGGTTACCTCGTCGGCAGTTTATGAGCAGGCAGGCTTCTGGCCCGATTTTCAAAAGGAATACGGTTCGGGCGGCAACATGGGAGAAGAGCCGTTTAACTTTTGGGCTTTTCCGGAAACCATGACGCTTCCCGACGGAAGCACCGTGCGCGGAAGAAGCACTTCGCGCTATGCTTTCGGCGAAAAGTACGACCCGGACAAACTGCGCTATCTCTACACTTCCAAGGACTGGGACAACAACACCTATACGCCTGTACCCTTTGTGTATCAGGACGACTGGTACACGGGACTGTTCCGTACGGGAGCCACGTACAGAAACAATATTTCCATACTTGGGAACAACGGCGCGGGAACCACTTCGAGATTTTCGTTTACCGACGAACGCAACGAATGGATACTGCCCAATACCGGATATCAGCAACAGACATTCTCCCTGTCATTCGAAACGGAAATGAACAAGGTCATTACGCTGAGAGCCATGGTGAACTATCTGCACAAGCAAAGCGACAATCTTCCCAATCCGGGTTACGGTGAAAGCAATGTCCTGTATAATCTGACCTGGGGTTATCCGGTCAACAGCATTAATGTCTGGAAAGACGAATATTTCAAGGGGCGCTACAATCGCGTAAACTGGGAAGACACGCAGAGCGGCGTAGCCGACGGAGGACACAGCCTTGCCTATATCGCGGATAACCGCTTCAATCCGTTCCGTTCGCTCTATGAGGAAACGAACTCGATGGACAGGAACAGGGTGTATGGAAACGCAACGCTTGCGTTCAAATTGGCCAGGGGCTTGACCCTGGATTTGCGTTCGGGCATTGATCTGGCGAGCGATTTGCGCAAACAGCAAAAACCGTTCATGACCTTTAACCGCCTCAACGGATTTTACAGGGAACAAACCTACCAGTTGTACAAACTGGATAACGACTTTATGCTCCAGTACGAAAACAACAGTTGGGCGAACGAACGCCTGGGATTCAAATTAATGTTGGGCGGAAGCAATATGCACGACAAATATTACCGCCAGCAAACAACCCTCGAAAACCTGAACGAAGAAGGCGTTTACAACACCAACAATGCGCGTACCGGCACTTATCCCATACCCAATCACACCTTCAACCAAAAAATCATCAACAGCCTCTACGGCATGGGATCATTGAGTTGGGACGGCACTTATTATCTGGACATTACGGCGCGCAACGACTGGTCAAGCACGCTGGCGCGCTCGAACTGGTCGTACTTCTATCCCTCCGTTTCGGCGAGCATTTTGCTGGACGAGGCGTTTGACTTCGCCACCGTCGCGCCGTGGATCAACTTCCTGAAATTGAGGCTGTCGTGGGCAAACGTGGGCAACGATACCAATCCCTACGCTTTGGATAGAAACTATGCCATTACCGACTATTCGGGAGGCTACCGCCTGCCGACCACCATTCCCGATCCGCTCATTAAACCCGAAAACGTGGAAAGTTGGGAAGCCGGAGTGGAAGCCAAATTCCTGGACAGCCGCATCTCCCTCGACGTAGCCGTGTACAAGATAATCTCTACCAATCAAATTCTGAACGTGAGCACCGACTGGGCTACCGGCGCTTCAAACAGGACCATCAATGCCGGCGAACTGCAAAACAAGGGTCTTGAAATATCGGGAACCATCATACCGGTGAAAACCCGCGATTTCACGTGGAGCATGAATTTCAACTGGGACAAGAACGTGAACACGCTGGTCAAACTTCAGGATGACTGGGATCCGCTGGTGCCTTTCCAGACCAATCCCGGAACCACCATCGGAAGCCGTACCTACATTTATTCCTTTGTCGGACAGGAAATGGATTACATCTACGGAAAAGGATTTCAGAAGGCACCGGAAGGCGCTTCCTACATAGACGAAAACGGGAACAGAGTTGATGCTTCAGGCATGGATATTGTCAATGCAACAAACGGTTTTCCCGTTTTAGACGCCCAGCCCGACCGGCGCATCGGGAAAGTAAATCCCGACTGGAGGGCAGGAATGGGACAGCAGTTCAGATATAAAAATCTGTCTCTCTCCGTGTTCTTCACCGGTCAGTGGGGCGGCAACACGTATTCGGTTACCAATTTCGCGCTGGGATACATCGGCAAGTTGAAAAGCACTTTGCCGGGGCGTTACGACGGACTGGTACACCCGGGCGTGAACGAAACGGTCAATCCCGACGGAAGCATAACCTATACCAAAAATACAACCGTGACGGAAAATATTGCGACCTATTACAGCACCTATATGTTTGTTCGCGACAACACGGAAATGAACACTTTCGATACCTCGTTCCTCAAATTCAAGGAAGCGCGGCTGGATTACAAGATTCCCCCGGCATGGCTTGTAAAAACAGGTTTTTTGCATAACGCCAATATCGGGGTTTACGCCACCAACATCTTCTGCTGGACTGATTTTCCGCAATACGACCCGGAGGCGGGAATGATTAGCGGAAACCAGATTTACAAGGGAATCGAAGCGATGGCTTTCCCCATGACCCGTACCTACGGTGTGAATCTTAAATTTTCTTTCTAATTTCAAATCTTCAAGACAATGAAAAAAATAGCAACAATATTCATAATCGCAGCGGGATTGTTTTCCTGTACGGGAAATTTCGAGGAAATCAATACCAATCCCAATGTTGCCACAAACGTCAGCGCTTACGGGATGTTTGAACCGTTGCTGTACGACGGTGGCAAAGACTGGCAGAACTACACCTGGTTCTGGAACGACGAACTGATACAGTTCACCGCCTTTACGGGCGGCACCACCCGCGAGGAACACCGCTACATCATCAGCGTCGGCAACTGGGCGTCCGTATGGAATCTGTACATGCGGCGCGCCAACGATGCGCAGCACATGTACGAACTGGCAGTGGAACAGAACGATCCTGCCCTTCAGGCAATCGCCCTGACTTTCAAGGTGTATATCATGTCGAACCTGACCGACTGGTTTGGCGATATACCTTATGCTGAAGCCTTTATGGGGGCAAAACCCGGCGGAACGATTACTCCGGTTTTCGACAGCCAGAAAGACGTGTATCTCCTGATGTTTGCCGATCTGGAAAAAGCCAACGATCTGTACGGCATGACGCCTGCGCCTGTTTTTCTGCAAGTGAGCATGGACGGAATGTATGGAGGACAGATGAAAGGATGGCAGAAATTCAACAATTCGCTGTATATGAGGCTTCTTTGCCGCGTGAGCGGACGCTCCGAAATGAATGCGGGCGCCAAAATGACCGAAATTATCGGCAATCCCGAAAAATATCCGATTTTCGAGTCCAACGCCGATAACGCAACCATCCATTATGCGGGTACGACACCGTATGTAAATTATTTCTACAACACGCCTCACGGCGAATTTACCGGCAGCGGCAGAAAAATCACCGAACAGGTGATTAAAATGACCCTTCGGGAAGATGAACTCGGCAATCAGACCGTCGTTGACCCGCGGCTGCCCGTCATCGCTCAACCGGCTACTGCCGGAGGCAGATGGAAAGGGACGATTTCCGGCGTTCCCCGCCAGTATGCGGGCGACGCCAATTCGGGGTCTTCCCAACTCAACACGCCCGTGTTTTGCCGTCCGACAGCGCCTACTTTCATCATGGATTTCGCCGAACTGCAATTCATTCTTGCCGAAGCGGCGCTGAAAGGCTACATTTCGGGAGGCGAAGCCCGTGCGCAAGAATATTATACGGCAGCCGTTATCGCATCGCTGGAAAAATGGGCGGAATTTGGACAATACAGCGAAACGCCGGTAACGATAGGTCCTTTGGAAACCGGCGCTTTCCTCGAATCGGAGTTTGCCTCCTGGGAACTGGCGGAAAACAAGGAACAACTGATTGCCGATCAAAAATACCTGGCACTTTTCTGGGTCGGAATGGAAGCCTACCACGAATACAGGCGGACGGGCTATCCCGTGCTGACCATCGGCGCCGGAACCGTAGCCAACGACTACATTCTTCCCACCCGCTTCGGCTATAACAACGTAACCATGGGAACCAATCCCAACGCCACCATAGCCGTCAACCGGATGGGCGGAAACGATATGAAAACACCCGTATGGTGGAGTAAACAGGCAATAGAATCAGGTAGATAATCAATTAAATTCAACTATTCATGAAAGTAAAATATTTTATCAAATCGGCGACCGTTCTCTTTTTGCTGGGAATGATGATTTTGCCGACATCGTGCAAGGAAGACGAAGCGGATCCCGGCGAACCTTATTTCAGGATTGAAGGAGAGCCGACGGGTCTGAACACCTCTTCGACGGCAACAAACCAAAAATATACGGTTCGCTCAAACCGCCCCTGGAAAGTCGTGTCGCAGGACGCGGAACAGAAATGGGTGCGCTCTTTCCCCGACGAGGGCGAAGACGACGGCATTTTCACCATTCAGGTTAATGCCAATTCGACCGTATTCGATCGCATGGCTAATTTCGCTTTTGTCGTGGACGGACAGGAACAGCCCATTCTGTTCCGCGTGGAGCAGGCGGCGGCTCTTCCGTCGCTGATACTGACGCCAAGCCCCTTGATTTCGGTATTATCCGGCGGAGGTCCGGTGGAAATTGCCGTCAATTCCAATGTGGAATGGAATTACACCCTTTCCGATGCCTCCTGGCTAAGCAATCCGACGGTAACAAAAAGCCGCATCGCTTTTACGGCAGCGCCGAACACCACCGGAGACATGCGTGAATCGGTACTGACCGTTACCCCTGTCGAGGTGCAATATGCCGCTTTGGAAACGCAAGTAACCATCCGCCAAATTACCCAACGGACAGACGACGGACAGCCCGTCGGGTTCGTTTATTTTGAAGACAATTTCGATTGGGTGCTGGAATTTACCAAAGGCGAGTATGATCATATAAAAATAATTAACGACTGGATTAACGCCAACTATCCTTCCGGCGGTTATCCGACGTCAGGATATCCTGCCGTTACGGCTCAAATGAATACGCACAATCTTGTATATGAAGACCATCCTGCCGGCTATCTGTACGAAGAAATCATTCACGCACAGCACGGATATACGGATATCAATCCGGATAAAAAAACGGTCTATTTTACGGGACATTATATGAAATTCGGCGTTACAGACGGTCAATCGGGTCTCCAACGGACGATTCCCAATACGGATGCGGAAAAGATGACCAATGTCCGCATGACTTTCGACGCTACTCCCTGCATCACCGGAACCGGAAATTATGATCAGGTATTATTGCTGGTGGAAATCACAGGTCCCGGCTCGGTGGGCGTGGACGACGGCTTGACGAAATTGAGCGCCGAAATTGATATACGGCAGACCAACAGAACTTTCCCATGGGCATTCAAACCCTGCGAAGTAGTGCTTTACGGCGTAACTTCCGCTACTCAGGTAGCCTTTAAAACCAATAAAACGGGAGCCGATACCGGTACTTTCCGCTATTATCTGGATAATTTGAAATTTGAAAAACACAGTGTAGTAACGCCTTAATATTTAGAACAATGAAAATCATTAAAAACAGTTATTTATACATCCTGCTGCTGTGCTTCCTTGCGGTATTCAATTCCTGCGAGGAGAAAATCGAAAAGGAAACACTGACCGTTTCCACGCAGGAAATAGTTTTGGATAAATCCGGATTGTTTGAAGGCACGGCGCCGGCAACATTTGAAGTTTTCACAAACTCCCTGTCGTGGAGGCTGGTATGCGCTTCGTGGCTGACGCCCAGCGCCGTAACAGGCGCTTCGGGCAACACCGAAGTTTCCGTCACGGCAGGCATTGCTGCCGAAGACCGCGAAGGTTATATCACCATCACCGGCGGAAGTCAGCGCGTAGTGATCAGGGTAAAGCAATTGGCGCAGGAGTTTACGCCGACAACCCTTACGGTTACACCGGCAACTTTAGCCGTCAGTTCCGACGGTCTGCTGGAAGACGGCAACAAGCCTTCCATCACCGTCTCGTCCAATAAAGACTGGTCTATTACCGGATTACCGGAATGGATCACGGCAAGCGTCCTTTCGGGCGCCGCCGGAACAAGCAATTCCGTAATCCTCACCGTGAGCGGGCATAACGACGCTTTTGACGACCGCGCCGCGACTTTCTCCGTCGCATCCGGATTCAGTTCGGTATCCGTTACGCTGACCCAAGCCAAAAAGATTATTCCAAACGGACTGCCCGCTTCGTGGGATTTACCCTTGGCGGGAGCCAACAATACCACCGGCATGAGCGACGACTTTACGGACTTTGTTGCCAACGATGGCTCAGCCAACCTGAATGTAGGCGAATGGTGGGTCAAATCTGTTGACGGAGCATCCATACTCAGGGCTTACCGGGCAGGCGAGCCGAACGACGGCACCCAAAGAACCATGTCCTATACTTCAAACAATCCCGCCGACGGCGACCGGCTGTTGATTTACGGCTTGCGCCTGAACGATTACTGGCAGATGGAAATTCCGACGACAGGTCTCTCCGCCGGCACGATTCTGAAAATCGAAGGCGCCATGCAGTCTTCGGGCACGGGTCCCCGCGACTTCCTGATTCAGTATTCGACCGACCAAACTTCCTGGACGCCCGTCAATCCGATCACCGAAGGCGACATAACCTATACGGTACGGCTGGGCAATGCCGTGCGGACACCCATATTGGAAACTTTTATCGTTCAAAACGCCATTCCCGCAGGAATGCTCTACATTCGCCTGCTGATAACAGGTCCCAATTCTGCGAGCGGAGGAGCCAATATCGGCGGCGCGGGCACTTCGCGTATCAGTCGCCTGCATTATGACGGCGAAGCCGACAAGGCGCCCATTATGAAAGTGTCAATTACCGATGAGTTAATTGCGGAAGGATTGCCCGCTTCGTGGATGATACCTGCACAAACTTTCACCGACGGTATTGCTTCCGACGGAACGGCAAACCTGAATGTCAATGAATGGTGGGTCAAATCGGATGACGGATATTCCATTATCAGGGCTCACAGGGCAGGCGAAACGAGCAATGCCCAGAAAACAATGTCCTACACCACTTCAAACCCCGCCGACGGCGACCGGTTGCTGATTTACGGCTTGGTTCGAAACGACTACTGGCAAATGGAAATTCCCACCAAGGGACTTGCCGCCGGAACCGTTCTGAACATCGAAGGCGCCATGCAGTCTTCGGGTACGGGTCCCCGCGACTTCCTGATTCAGTATTCGTCCGATCAAAGTTCGTGGACGCCCGTCAATCCGGTAACGGAGGGCGATGTAACCTATACGGTACAGTTGGGCAATGCCGTGCGGACGCCCATTTCGGAAACGTTCACGCTGGAAAATGCCATACCGCAAGGGACGCTCTACATCCGCTTCCTCATATCGGGCTCCGCTTCGGCAGCCGGAGGCACAGTCGGAGCCGGAGGCAGTTCGCGTGTCAATCGCCCGCAATATACCGGAGACGAGGATAAAGTTCCCATTATGAAAGTAACAAAATTGTAGTATTTATGCAACAAGGTAAATGAGCGTTGTTTTTATAATCGGGCAGCGCTCATTTATAAATTCTTTGGGAAAATCAAAAAATATCCGCATCTTTGCACTGTGATTTCAGTCAAATGGAAAAGTTAAATTAAAAATCAGTCCTTATGAACACTCAACGTCTTCCTTTGTTGTTTACCGGAATATTGACTTGCGCGCATGTTTACCCTTCCGATAAACCGGCGGCCACCCCGAATATTGTCATCATCCTGCTGGATGACATGGGCTATGGCGATCTGACGATTACGGGAGCCAAAGGTTACGCAACGCCCAACATTGACAGGCTGGCTCTTGAAGGGCTCCTTTGCACGCAATCCTATGTGGCACAGGCGGTAAGCAGCGCTTCGCGCGCCGGACTGCTCACCGGTTGCTACCCCAACCGGATCGGATTTCAGGGCGCACTGAGACCAACCGCCAAAACAGGCATCAGCGACAGCGAAATGACTGTTGCCGAACTTTTGAAACAGAAAGATTATGCCTGTGGAATTTTCGGCAAATGGCATTTGGGATGCCTTCCCGAATTTCTGCCCTTGCAGCACGGTTTCGACGAATATCTCGGTTTACCGTATTCCAACGATATGTCGCCGCTGTGGTATGACGGTACATTTCTGACTCCCGAAAATTCCAAACGCCCCAAAGCCTCATTTCCCCCGCTGCCGCTGATTGACGGCAACAAAACGGTAAAAGAACTGCGTACACTCGATGATTTGTCGCAACTGACCACGCTTTACACGGAACGCGCCGTGTCGTTCATCCGGAAAAACAGAGACAGACCGTTTTTTTTGTATCTCCCTCATACCATGCCGCATACGCCTTTAGCCGTTTCTTCAAAATTTCAAGGAAAAAGCAGGCAGGGCATGTATGGCGATGTCCTGATGGAACTCGACTGGAGTGTCGGACAAATCATGGAAACGCTCAAAGAGTTGAAGTTGGACGAAAACACGCTGGTTATCTTTACCTCCGATAACGGTCCGTGGTTAAACTTCGGCGATTATGCAGGCTCGACCGGCGGTTTGCGCGAAGGAAAGGGAACAACCTGGGAA
>JAITMT010000170.1 GCA_031277235.1 Tannerella sp. | reverse complement strand
ATGCTGCCGTCGGCAAGGGGACCGTCGTTGTAGGCATTCATGGCGTCGCCGGTGAGCGGGTCTTTGGCGGGATTCCATTCCTGACTCAGGTAAGTGGCGTTTTCGTCCACATTGAATGTTACGACGGTCAGCCGCTTGGAATCCGGGTCGTAGTTTCCGGCGATCGCTTTTGTACGCTTCGCATTTAGACCTAACTTGCTCCGGTAATTGCCGTCGGTTTTCAGGTAAATCATCCGGTCGGTTACTTTCAGGCGGTCGGCGGGGATTTCGCCAAAATAATCGGACGTAACGATTTTTCCGAGTTCCGCCGCGTCGCCTTCGTTGAACGGAATGAACGTAACGGCGCGTGCACCCGGATTGAACATATCCAGTATCCAGATGCAAATGGTTCCGGTTTTCTGCGTCCACTCGAAATCGTTGAGATTTACCATCGTGTTGTTTGTCGCATATCCGACCGATTTGACGTTCGGGCTGAGTTGAACGTTTATGCCCGCTTCGATTCTGTCCCGTTCAATCAGGGTAATCACGCGATAGACTTGCAGTTTCAAGCTGCTACCCAAATAATTGGTTACTTCCATTTCCTTTTCGAAAGAAACATTTCCGGAGTCAACGTAAGTTACCTCCCACTCTTCAATATCAATCGGCTTGGGCGTATGCCAGTTGTCGAAAACCTGTTCCGCTTCGGGCTGGAAATAGACTGAATACTTGCCTCCTTCAGGTCCCAGCCAGAAACGGTTTTCGCCGCCGAAGCCGTTCATGTGCTCGTCAATTTTACCGGCGTCAAAAAACTTGTAGTTCACAAAACCGAGGCTTGTTCCGTCCAGACCGTCGGCGGTACTTGTAAAAACTTTCGCCTGGTATTTTGCCGACACGATAATCTGCGAACTGTCTCCGTCGCCGGACAGCACAATCAAACCCGTATCCTTTTGAGACAAATAGTTCACATCGTATCCGAACGTTCCCTTTACATAATCTGTCATATCTTTTTCTTTTTTATTTCCGCCGCAAGCGCATAAGAATATGCCCAATAAAACCGGCAGCATGTAATTAAATTTTTTCATTGTCAATTGTCAATTATCAATTCTCCATTATAAAGTCATTTCTTCGTTTGAAACCAGACATTTCTTCACGTTAATCGTGCCGTATTTCACGTCCAGCGTCGGTTTGCCGTTTTTCAGTCCCACCGTTCCGAAGCCGGTATCGGTCGAGAGGAAAGACGTAAAGTTATTGCCGATCCGGGAGTCAATGTAGAGAATGCCGTCCACCGCGTCGTAGCGAACGCCCGTCAGCCCTTCGATCATGCCGTAACTCGACATGGCGCGCGCATACCACGAGCCGCATTCATATTCGTTGAAGGGATTGCGGATGCGTCCGTCGTAGCGCTCCCGGCAGGCGCGGACAATTTCCAGTCCCTTTTCCACCTGCCCTTCAAACATCAGGTGAGAGGCGACCTGATACTCGATGCCCGTCCACACTTCATCGCTGTAAACAAACGGGAGTTGCAACTTTCCGTCCTTGGGCCAGGAGCACAGCAGCAAACCGCCGTCGTCACCCATCGCAAACGTGGGACGCTGCGGATTGGCGTGATCCCGCAAGTCTTTTTTCAGGTTGTATTTATGCACGGAAACAAGATGGCTGGTTACTTTCTCCCTGTCAAGCACTTCGGGCATTCCGCAGACCAATGAAATCCACGAGCCAAGCACGCCGTCCGACAGGCAACCCGTGCCGTACTGGTATTTCGGTCCCTCCTTTTCCAGAATAGCAACCGCTTCGGGCGTATATTGCGTGTGGAAGGACTGGGCTTTGGTCGGGTCGGGCGCGTTCAAATCCTTCCAGCGGATGTCCTGAATGAAATATTCCCCGTCGTACAGCCGGTTTTCCATGTAATCCTTGCTACGAGCCAGCAGGGTTTCGTAGCGGTTCACGTCTTCTCCCAGGGCTTTTCCCATCAATACGATGGCTTGCAAGGCGCCGGTGTAGAAACTTGTACACATCCCGTCCGGTCCCCAGAACTCGATATCGTAGGTGTTGTGGTGCGGCTCTTCCAGCGCGCCGGTTTCCCGAGGATCCCAGACGCCGATACAGTAGTCCAGACTTTGCTTGACGCTTGGGTAAAGCGTTTTGAGCCATTCCGTATCCCCGGAAATGCGCCATTCGCGGTAGGCTTTCATAATCCCGCCCAACTGCCCGTCGGAAGCGGAATGGAAATCATGCACCACGGGACGGATCGGCAGATTGGTGCGGAAAGTCTGATGCCCCGCCTTGTTCTGGCTGACCATAAATTCGGTTTCCCGCAAACTCCGTTCCATCGCCGGAAACAGGTGGGGAATCGCCTGCGCATAATTCCAGACGTGCGTGCAGGAGCCGTGACAGCATCCCCAGTTGTCGCCGCAACCTTCCCAGCCCCACAGGCGACCGTCGAATTGCCGCAGCACCGTGGGAGACTTGATGATGCTCAGGTTGGCGGCGACGGCTTCCATGACTTCGCCGGGCAAGGTGCTTGCGTAGAAAGCGTCCGTAAACGTTTGGGATTTGGTTTTCAAATCGGCATAGTTTTTCAGCCAGTAGGCGGCTACTTCCTGCACATCCTCGAATTGGCTGCTGTACCACGGGCGGTAATTTCCGTCGCCTGCCGCCGGAGTGCAGCAACCCGAACTTGGGTCTGCACAGCACGCCGTGGCTGCCGGCTGATCTTCTTCGGTTTGTGCATCTCCACCGATTCGCAAGTCCGTGAAGGGAACGTACCAAGCCATGTAGAGGTTCAGGGTTTTCTTTTCTCCCGGTTTCAGTTGCAGTGGCACCGACAGCGACGCGCCCGGCGTACCAAATTCCACCGGTTCATTTTCGCGCATGATTCCCGCGCTGAAGTCGTTCCAGGCGATGGTCAGCGGGTCGAACCAGCCGCCGCGGAACAGGCAGTAGTTGACTTTCGTTTGCGGATTGTCCGTGTAAATCGCAAAATCGCCCTGCAAATGGGGTTCATCCGCCGTTCCGGTTTGGGAAAGGATGAAGCCGTTGGTCATCGGCTTAGCCGTGGAAACGCCTTTCCGGTCAAAGAACATGAAGTTTCGACTCATGTAGGAAAAGATGATTTCGAGCGGCTCCTTTCCCGTGTTGTGGAACGTATATTCGATGGCGCCGACGGGCAGACTGGAATTGTCCTCGTCGGTCGGAACAAACGGACTCCACGCTTTCATCTGAACATCCACCGGAAGTTCTTCGTCCTTCAAAGCTATCTCCGCAAACGGAAAACGCGCCTGAAATGTATTTTCCCTGAAACGCGGCAGTCCCCAGGTGGTATTTCCCAAACCGTTGCCGGAGCCTCCCAGTCCGAAGCGTTTCCATTCGGGCGATTGTCCTTCGAGCACTTTCGTCCCGTTTTCCACTCCCTTGACGTGTATCGCCGCAAACATGCACGGCTCATGGAATATTTCGGGCTTGTGGCGCACGGACATGTGCGAAATGGCACCCGAACCTTCAATACAGAACATTCCCGCACCCATTCCGCCGATGGGGAACGCGATTCTGTTCAGATACTCGCCTTCATAAGCGCCGTTGAAAGCGCGCCCCCTGGACGGGGAATCACCCGCGCAGGATTGAAGCAGCGCCAAGGCTGCGATGGTTAATAATAAGGTATATTTCATCTTTAATATGGATTATTTGAATTGATAAATATTTGTATGCTCGACATTATATATCTGATATCGTCTGCATCCCGTCAGGATTGCAGGATTCGGGTGTTAACATAGGGACATGGAACTCTAACAGGGTCCCGAACCCTGTTAGAGTTTCTCCTCCGAATCCTATCAGCATTTTTCCCGAATACCATCCATACAACATAACCATTCCCTTTCTCTTATTTTTCACAAACATCCCGACAGTTTAAACACCCATGCATAGTCGTAGGGATTGTCGGCTGGCGAAATCGAAGGCGGCGTAATGCCGATAGACTTTCCGGCGTAGGAATATCTTACGGGCGCCTTGCTGCCCAGCAGCGTTACGCTTGCGGGTCTCTTGCCGACCGATGGGATGGTGATGGTTTTGCCCGGAAATTGCGTGCAAATCACGTACAGATCTTTGCCTTTGGCGGTGAAATAAATCCCCGCTTCCGGCTGCTTGTTCATGACCCATGGCGAGGTGTCGTAGATGGCTTCGCCGTTCACCTTCAGCCAGCCGCCCATGTCTGTCAGGCGTTGCTGCATGATGACCGGGATGCGTCCGTCGGCGGTGGGACCGATGTTGAGCAGCAGGTTGCCGCCCATGGCAACCTTTTCGACCAGCAGATGCACCAATTGTTCGGAGGTGCTGTAGTCCGCCAGGTTTTCGTTGCGGTTGTAGCCGAAGGAATGACCGATTCCGCGGCATTCTTCCCAGGGATGCGCTATTTTGGTATCTTTCACGTTGCCATCGTGCACCAGGTCGTATTCGGTGGTATAGTAGCCGCCGTGCTTGCTGCGGGTTTCCTTGCCCCACCGGTCGTTGGCAACGACGGTCTCTTTCACCGGCGATTCGTTGTAGAGCCATGCCAGAAACTCGACGCTTTTCCACGTTTCCGAGGGATGATCCCATTCGCCGTCGGCGAAAATCACTTCGGGGCTGTAACGGGTCACCAAGTCTTTCATCTGCGGAATCATGTGTTCGTCCACGTACTTTTCCACATTGTTTTTATACAGCGGATTGAACCACTCGTAGAGCGAATAGTAGAATCCCATGTGCAGTCCCTCCTTTTTGACGGCTTCGGTGAGGTCGCCGCACAAGTCGCGGTGCGGTCCCACGTCCACCGAATTCCAGTTCCACGACTGCGCGCTGGGCCAAAGCGCGAATCCCTCGTGGTGCTTGGACGTAAGCACGACGTAGCGCGCGCCCGCTTCGCGAAACAGTTTCGCCCATTCGCCGGGATTGAACATTCCGCACCGGAAGTCCTGCACGAAATCCTGGTACTTGAAATCCTCGCCGTAGGTTTTGTTATGAAATGCCGTGAACAGCGGGTTTACCTTATTCTGTTTATCCGATAGTTTCCACCAGTACCATTCGGCGTAGCAGTCGTAGATACCGGCTCCGTCGGACGGTAGCGGTCCCCACGCAGGCACGCTGTACAGCCCCCAGTGGATAAAAATCCCGAACTTGGCGTCGCTGAACCATTGCGGGACGGGGCGGCTATCTATGGACGCCCAGTTCGCTTCGTAAGTTTGCTGCGAGAATAAACTGCCCACATGCAATAATCCCAAAAGGATTCCGTAAATAATTATCTTTTTCATATTGAATTTTGTTTTTTAAACCTCTCCCCACAAGGGAGGGGCTTTTAAATTCTATTTTTTTGCTCCATTAGGAGCAATATATTGGTAGAAAAACGGTTTGACGCCTTGCGGCGTGCCGTAGGTACGCGATTTCTCAATTGTCGCGTACCTACGGCACGCATGATCGGGTAAATAATCCCTTTTCTACCAATATCCTGTCCCTAACGGGACATTTTTTCAAAGAACTTAATAACCCTGATCCCCACAAGGGAGGGGCTTTGTTATTTCCTGCTACTCGTCCCCTCTCCTGTGGAGAGGGGCAGGGGGAGAGGTGCTCAATTAACCTCCAGCCCCTCCCAAGCCGGCAACTTCGGAAACCTGTTGTGCGGTTCCGTCTGATACCAGTAAGTTACCGAGGAAATATCCGATTTCTGGGGCAGATAGCGCCCGTCGTGCCGCCAGCCCAAATCCTGAATCGTTACGCGCAAGTCTTTCTCGAAGCGAATCGGGTCTGTGATGTGCCAGCGGTACAAGCCGAAACGCTGCTGCGAAGTATATGTACCGTCGGGACGGATGACCTGGTGCAAACCGGCGTAGGGCGTGCAAAATTCCGTATATCTACCGTTCCGGTCGAAATTGTACGAGCCGCAGAAATAGTCTTCCGTTCCCGTTCCGCAGATGGTCGGGAATTTCGTGTCGCCGTCCATGAAGAACTTGATTTCGCCTTCGCCCCACCATCCGTTATTGTTCACCTGCCAAGCCATGTACACGCCTACAAACTGCCCCTTGCCCTTGATGTTGTCAATAATCGTGTAGTCGGACGTGGCGTTCGGGTTGGTGCGTCGCCATTGCGCGTGGAAGTAGCCCGCATCTTCGGGAACTTCCGTCAGGGTGTAATCCACCTGATAATACAAGGTCATCGCGTCCTTGTCGTTGATGTTTTCCATGGTAATCTTGCATTTCTTGCGGAAAGGCATCGTCCAGTAACTGTTGAACGCGCTGCCCGGATTGACGCAGATCGCCAGCGAAGTCAACGGAGCGTACACGCCCCAGCCCATGCCGAAGAAGTCGCCGACGGGACATTCCACCGAAGGCTCCGTCTCGTCGTCCCAATAGATACGCATGATCGTGAACCGCCAGTTGCCCGTCGGCGTCATCCAGATATGCTGAATAGCGCCCGGTCCCTCGATTTCCGCAATCGTAATCGTTTCCTTTGAATTGATCCGGATGTACGGATTCACTTTCCAGCCCTGCCCCAAATCGCGGGCTGCCGGAGATGCATTCGCCACATTTCGCTGATCCTTGTCCTTGACCGGATCCGCCATGCCGCCCTTGCCCTTTTCGCCGGTGAAATTTTCTGGACTGATGGAGCGGGTTTTCGCATTCGACAAAAGATACAGGTTGCCCATGTTATTGTCCAAACCGTTGTAGGGATATTTCTGGGCATAACCGGACGCCGCAAAAATTAAAACCGTGATAAAAATTCCAATGTACTTCATGATAATAAATGTATTTATAGTTAATAAAATTAATCTCTCAAAAAAAATTCCGACTGTCGTGTCAATGATAAAGTATCTGTTAATTCCCCTCCATCGGAGGCAGGGTGGTCAAGTTTCATTCCCGTCAGGGAATATCGCTCGGTAGAAAATGTTTCACGTTGTCGGTCGCATTCCGTACGGAATGCGTCCTGTGGGTGGATGACCTTTCTACCGAGCGAAGCATTCCTAACGGAATGCACAAGTTCCATGAAATTCTTTTGCAACCTTGACGTCCCGTTAGGGACAAAATATTGGTAGAAATACGATTGCCAGCCGGTCGAGCGTGCCGTAGGTACGCGATTTTTCCCGGAATTGATGATTATCGCGTACCTACGGCACGCCTCAAGATTTCCGGGATGTTTTTCTACCAATATATTGCTCCTAACGGAGCAAACTGTCCTATCCCCAAAGCAGGGAATTATTGCACGATATTTCATCACTGACATGGTGCTACATTTTATATCCTTTCAAACCGTAGAACAGAATGAAAAGAAAACAAACCAGCGGCACGATGAATCCGATCGCCATGACCTGTTCGCCGATATATCCCATCAGCATCGGGGCAAAAGCGCCTCCCGCCACGCCCATGATGATGTAGGAAGAGGCTTTCTTCGTGTACGCACCCATCCTGGACACACCCAGCGCAAAAATGGTCGGAAACATGATGGACATGAAAAAGAAGGAGACGTAAAGCGCGTAAAGCGACAGTTTTCCCGCCTGCATGATCACCAGAACCATGGCAACGGCTGACATCAGGGCATAAAACGCAAGCAGTTTGTACGGACGGAATTTCCCCATGATGTAACTGCCCGTCAATCGCCCGATCATAAACAGCAACATGCCGCCAAAGGCTAAGAACTGCGACGCCTGCACTTTCGAGATGGTATCGTCCAATTCCATGACGTAGTTGATGAAGAAACTGAAAATTCCGGTCTGCGCCGCACAATACAGGAACTGCGCAATAATCGCCAGTACGAAATGTTTCTGCGACCACATGGATTTCACGGGCGCCTTGTCGGCGGCGGATACTGGAGTGTCGTCTGTTTCGACGATATTCGGCAGTTTGGTGAAGAAAAACAGAATCGCAATGACCAGCGTTCCGGCGCCCAAGATGAGATACGGTTTGGTCAAAGCCATCGTGTCTCCTTCCGCCGCGCCGAGAATGAGTTGCCCGCCGATAAAAGGTCCCAAAACCCAGCCCAAGCCGTTGAACGACTGCGACAGATTGATTCGCTGTGCGGCGCTCTCATTGGGTCCGAGCACGGTGGAGTAGGGATTTGCGGCAGTTTCCAGCACGCATAAACCGCAAGCCACCACGAACAGAGCCAGCAGAAAAGGATTTGCCGAATGTAAAAAGGCGGCGGGAACAAACCCGAAAGCGCCGATTGCGTACAGCAGCAATCCCAGAATGATACCTTTTTTATATCCGTATCTTTTCATGAATATCCCGGCAGGAATGCTGATCAGGGCATACGCGATATAGGTTGAAAACTGCACCAATCCCGACTGTGCCTTCGACATGGTGAACGCTACCTGGAAATGCTTGTTCAAAACATCCAGCAAGCCGTGCGCCATGCCCCACATCAGGAACAGGCTGGTGACCAATATAAAGGGAAAAATATAACTTTTCCCCGTATCGGAAGTAAAAATTGATTTTTTTGTTGATGTGTTCATATCATATATTAAAATTAAACGTTTAACTTTTAATTAACCTATTCAGGGCGCCTCCTTCAGGCTCGTTTGCAATTCGATGCATTTGACCATGGGCGCGTTGTTTCCGATTTGCTCGACCAGCAACTCGACCGCCATCTTTCCCATGTCTGGAATCGGTTGCAGGATATACGGAATCGAAATATTCATCCATTCAAAGGCTTCGCTCTTGTCAAAAGTTACGAGTTTGATATGGTTGGGAATGTCCGCCTGCATCAGTTTCAATTGCTTGATGCCGGAGGTGAACAGGGTGTTGGTGGCAAAAAATATGCCATCCAGTTTGTTTTCCTTCGCCAGCAAACCTTCTATCGCAATCACGATATCGTCCTGCATCAGGGAATAGTTCACCTCCTTGATGAGGGCGGGATTGTAATATCCGTGTTCCTTGAGCGCATCCATGTAGCCTCTTTTCCGTTCCAGAATGTGCTGCAGGGAGTTTTTGTAAATCACCAGTCCGATATTTTTACAGCCGCGGTTCACCAGATTTTCCACCGCCTTGACGGAAGCATTGTAGTTGTCCACGATGACCGAACTGACATTCAGCGCCGGAAAATAACGGTCAATCAGCACAACGGGAAGATTCCGGTTGACCAGATCCGCCACATAAGGCTCGCCGTATTCCGTCGGGACGATGAGAAAACCGTCCACCTGCCTGTTTTTCAACACTTGAACCATTTTTTCCATTTTGAGGTCGCTTTCGTTGGTATTCGTAATGATGACGCTGTAGCCGAATTTTTCCGCCTGCTCCTGGATGTAAAACGCCAGATTCGCAAAAAACGGGTTGGAAATATCGGCGACAATCAGTCCGATGGTATGCGATTTTCCAATCCGGAATCCGCGCGCCAGATTGTTGGGTTCGTAGTTCATTTCAGACGCGACTTGCCGGATTTTATCCGCCGTCTCCTTCCCTACTCTGCCCTCCTTTTCCTTGCCGTTAAGCACCAGGGAGACCGTGGCATTGGATACTCCCAATTTCCCGGCTATATGTTTTATACTAACGCGAGTCATTGCCGTTTTTTCTTTCTTTTTTGTTAACGATTTTATCTGAAAAACGGGGCAAAGATAATAGCAAAAACGTTTAAGCAAAAATATTTTTTTATGTTTCGCAACATAAAACGTTTTTTTTAACAAAAGAGGCGTGTTCCCCGGCTGACTAAACCAAGTTTCAGCAACCATCAAAAAGACTGTAATCTTTTAATTGCAATCTTTTTACGTTCTCGGTGAAAAATATTTCATTCCAATTCCGCCAGAGTTCGGAAACCCGGCAGAGTTAAAACGTTAAAGCATGGAATCCATACAACTTTTACACGAATAAAGAGGATTTCGTCCATAAAACCTCCCGTTTCGTACAGGAAAATCCCTGTTTTGTACAATAATTAAGAATTTCACACACGAAAACCGCTGAATTTTTTAAGAAAAAAATTGCATAGTATAAAAATTCCTACCTTTGTACCGTGAAAAGTGACTTTTTGAAAAAATAACAGGATTTTTGCAAAATCATATCAGGCGAAATGATTATAATTCAATAAATATAAATAGATGAAAAATATTCATTATAAACAACTTATCGCATTTGCTGCAATATTGACATTATCGGCATGCAACAACAGTAAGAACAGAACGGACAAATCGCAGGAGCAGATTGCCGAAAACCGGGATTCTGTTATCACCATTCAACTGTCAGGTTCGTCCCGTTACAAACACGAATTTGCCATGTCCGAAATCGTGAAGGATATACAATACATTCCTCTGGAAACCAACGACGATTGCCTGCTTGGAAACAGGATTGGTCAACCTGTTTTTACAAAGGATTATATTTTTATTGTAAGTGGAGGAATACTGTTTCAGTTTGACAGGAATGGAAAATTTGTAAAAAGAATTAATAGAAAGGGGCAGGGACCGGGTGAATGCGATACAAGAGATTTTGGCATTGTTGAAAAAACACAGTTAATTTACATTTACGACAACTGGAAACTTTCCGTAAACATTTATGATTTTAACGGGAAATACCTGGATGTAATAAGAAACCCGTTCTCGCAGGAACCGGACGGTTCCAGTGGCAGTCGAATGGAATGCGATGTGAAGGGAAATATTTTCTTTAATTTTGACAATTTTGGAAGTATGAAATACCAATATACGGTCATGGACAACAAGGGGGAATTTTTATATAAAAGCCCCAATCCCATCCTGTACGATAATAAAAAGAAAATATGGCGGTTCTCAATTTATCCGTCCGCGATGTATTTTTATGACAATACCCTTTATTATAACTATGTATTTAATGACACGGTCTTCAGGATTAACGACGACTATTCTTGTTCTCCTGCCTATATTATCAAAATACCCAAAAGGCTTACTCTTGAAGAAAATATTAGAACAGGAACAAATGAGATACCTTATTCGGATTTCTCTGGTCATATACAACACAAAGCTATCAGAGAAGATCATCATTACATATATATATACAACAACTATAATCCTTACAGTGAAGACTTTATCCCTCTTTTCTCCCGCTATGACAAACAAAAAAAAGAATTGCTGGACAACATTAATCCCAAATTAAAGAATGATTTTGATGGAGGAATGGATATAGAATTAGCTCCGTTCAAGCAGACAGATAATGTATTTATTTATACATACTGGCCTCATGAAATGCAGGAAAAACTGACGGACGGACATTTTGCGGAAACGGAGGTTGAATTTCCCGAAAAACGCGATTCGCTCAAAACTATGATAAACAATCTGCCGGAAGACGATAATCCTGTTTTAATGATAGTTACGCTGAAATGATTATGAAAGATGCAGTTTTGTCCGTACCTTCCCCGCTCACGCCGATTAGCAATCTGCGTGTCAAATAAAAAATACGCACTGCAAGCGTTTATTGCACAATCCCCGGCAGAGTTAAAACGTTAAAGCATGGAATCCATACAACTTTTACACGAATAAAGAGGATTTCATCCATGAAACCTCCCGTTTCGTACGGAAAAATCCCCGTTTTGTACAATAATCAAGAATTTCACACGCGAAAACCGCTGAATTTCCCCGTGAAAAAATTGCGCAGTATGAAAATTCCTACCTTTGTACCGTGAAAAGTGACTATTTGAAAAACAGGTGTTTATCAAGTAGTCCTGATTATTCAAAAAAATTATTTTATCCTTTGAAAAAAATGATATACAGATGTTAAATAAAAATCTTTATTCTTTATGCTTAATTATTTTAAGTATCGGAAGCAGTTGCGAACGAAACACAAACAAGGCTTATTTTACCATCAATCCTGAAAACCGGCAAATCGTAGTTCCGGTGCATCTCAATGACACATTAGTTGCAAGGCTGGTTTTTGATACAGGATTTGGTACTTTTGCTTTAGATTCTTCTTTCTGTGTAAATTCAAAGTTTAACATGAATAATCCGGATACAATACGGCCATGGCGTTCAGCATGGTCCTCCAGAGGTGTTCCCGGATACTTTTACAACAAAAATCAAACTGTAAAAATTGGAAATACCGGTTTGACTTTTCCTCAATTACTGATTTCTGATTGGATGGGTTATACGAATAGCGATAATTCGGATGGAATATTTGGTATTCCGCAGCAAGATACGGTTCATGTGTGGGAATTGAATTTTGAATACAACTATTTGGAAATCCATTCTGCAACCGGTTTTAAAATGCCAAGGAATAGTATTCTTTTGCCACTGGAAAAAGATGACCAATATCATATGTTTTTTGTAAGAATACCCATGCATATCAAATTCGTCAATGGAGATACTCTAACAATAGATCGAATTTTTCTAATAGATACCGGCATGTTTTGGGATATGGCGATTATGCATCCTGCCAATGAAATGTCTTTTTTCGATAAAAGAAACGATGCCGTTTGGATGCAATATTCAGAAGGATACAATCGCTATTATACGGTAAATGCTACATTCAGTAATTATAGTGCAGATTCGTTGCGTATCTATACCTTCAATCATTCCATGTATGGAGGATACCTTATTGGACTAAATTTTCTCAAGCGTTTCAATGTATTTCTGGACCTGAAAAACCGGCAAATAGGCTTGCAACCCATCAAGAATTTTCAGCGGGTTGTGAATCCATTATACAGACGTTTTCATTATTCGACAGTTAAAACACCGGGAGGAAAGATTATCGTTTCCAAAGTAGCCGATTATACAGACAATTACTATAAAACGGCAGGACTGCAGGAAGGCGATGAAATCATTGCCGTGAATGGATTACCCTACGACAATTATTCTTATGCATTGTTTCATCGTGATACCTTATTGAACATGTTTCGCAATAATATAATGGGCGAAGACCGTCATATTTTTAGGGAAGACACATTAACATACGATATTATCCGCCAAGAAAAACTGATGAAAATTGTAGTATTGGTGGATAGGAATGAAGAGCAGGGAGATTGAAGAAAAAAATATGGAGAATAAAGTAAGCAGATATAATATTGAAGTAGAGCATAGCGACTGCATACTGCTCACGCCGATTAGCAATCTGCGTGTCAAATAAAAAATACGCACTGCAAGCGTTTATAGCACAATCCCCGGCAGAGTTAAAACGTTAAAGCATGGAATACTTTTTTCTACGGATCCATGTTAAAAAAATCATATTCTTCATTCGCGGAATCCCCTATTTTCAAATATCGCCGGCTGATAACCGGCTGGTTTTTCCCTTCCGGAAAATATTCCGCAACGAGCAGATAACCGCCTTTTTCCTGCGGCAGGGACGTCAGGCAGGGAACCGTACTTTTCCCGAAAGGAGGGATAGAAACAATCATTTCCTGCAGCACGACGATTTCTCCCTTGCTGTTCAAAAGTTTCAATACGGTTTTCCCCGTAGCCGGAGATGCGTAATCGTTCACGCCGACCAGATTGAAAAGCAGAGCGCTGCCCGGTTTGAGGGGAAGCGGATGTTTCATATACCGCTGGTCAATCAGATTGATGAACACCGCCTGCGGCGCAAAACAGTGTTTGAACCATTTCAGGGTAGGAGAAAGTTCAAGGTCTCTGATGTCGTTCATAAACCAGTCGCCGGTGAAGCCGTAGTTGTTGGTCAGATGGCAAAACGCCAGGACGCCCGCAATCGAGCGTTCGGAGCGCAGCCATTCCGTTTCAAATTGCAGCCAGTAGGCTTGCATCTCGCGTCGCCGGTCGGGAGTCGCATTTTCGCCCAGGAAATAATTGTAATTGTTTACTGTCAGTTTCGACGGACGCCCGTCCCGCCACAGCCAAATCCATCCGTACTCGTTGACCAATTGCGGAACTCCGGCTTCCTGGATTTTCCCCAAATGGTTGTCCAAATTTCCCAAATCGTAGGGATGCTTTTCAAAAGGCTCCCTCACTTCGCCGGGCGGCATGAGGGTCAGCGCCTGATACGGATGCGGCTCGTCCATTTCGTCGTTTCCGCCCATTTCTTCGGAAGTCATGTAGCCCGCGTCCCAAATCCGCGTGGGGTCTAATCGCTTGAGTTCGGGAATCAGCGTATTGCCGATGAACGAATCCCAGTTTTCGTTGATGGCGTCCCAAATGACGATGCTGGGGTGATTTCCGTCGCTCCACACCCAGTCGGTATATTCGCG
>JAITMT010000167.1 GCA_031277235.1 Tannerella sp. | reverse complement strand
AAATTGGCATTGAAAATATCTGATTCCAAAGCATTTTCTCCGTCGGAAAACAAAATTAGATAAAAACCTTTTTCTTTCGGATCTATTTTTATTTCTGTCGTATAACGCTGAAAGTCTGTGTGTTTAGGGAGTGAAACCGCTGAAACCGTCGGTTTTGTTTTCAACGAATCGATAAAAATAGAAATCATAAATTCGTAAGACTCCCCATATTTATGATAATCAAACTGATATTCAAGCGCTTCCTCTTCCGTCAGTTTGTAAACGGTTTGATACAAAACGCCGATATTGCGGAATTTCATCAATGCAAGGAACGGTTTATTCGGCAACTGAACGCTTTCAAATTTCACTTCCAATTCCTTGTTTTTCAAGGCTTTTATCATTGATTCAGCCGTTTTTGCCAACTCGCCCGAACTCTTTTTTCGGATGGTTTCCGCCAATTCATAAGCCTTGTAAAATCCTGATTTATAGTCATTTTTCCGGTCATAACGCCAGCGATCGCCTTGCTGATAATAATAATCTGCCAGATAGAGAAGCGCTTGCGCCCCGGCGTCATACTTTTCATAATCCTTACCCATCTGAATCAGAGCGTTTTCGTACAATTTCTCGTTATCGGCAAACCGCCCTTTCTGCTTCAAATAGGAAATTCTTTGTAAATCATTATTAATCAATGCTTCCGGGCTATCTTCTTTCTCTAAATGAAAACGCAATAACCGTTGATAGGATTTCAGGGAAAGATATTGTGGAGAAAGACTGTCAACAGGCTGAATATCAATGGATACAAATTCTTCTGCCGGAGAAAAATACCGTTCGTCGTTTATCACGAAAGCCTGTTGCGGCAACGTGTGAATGTTCCATTCCGAATCATAGTATTTTAAAGCCCTGTTTATCAGTAAATCAAACAGAGTCGGCTGCGCTTTATGGTCGTTCGCCCCCTCCTGTAAAATGGCTCCATAGTTGCCCACAGGCGCGTTTTGCAGGCTATTCTCGTCTTGAATGGACAGTTCGTAATATCGAATCGTTTCTTCAGCGAGACTGCGTGCGTCCAGCGTCTTCACATCGCTCCTATCCGATTGAATATAAGTGCGTTCATTGACTTTCCAGCGATTCAGATTGTAATACTCCTCATACATCTGCGCAATCATCGAATAAATAACCGATTTCGCCGGTTGCGGAAGGATTTCGGCGTCATTTTTCAGCGTATTGAAAATCTTGTTGGCGGCGTCATCGTTATCTTCCAGAATTCCCATGCTATTCACCTGAAAAATAATGGCTTTCAATACCTGTTCATAGTTTTTCTCCGCGAGCGCGGATTGATAGATTGAATCTACTTTGGGTAACAGGGATTTCGGTAAACCCTGTTCTTGAAGGAACTGAATTTCAATCCATTGTCTTGTAAATTTGTCCATGGCAATGTTTTTTACGGTCGTGTTTTGCGCTATTCCCGAGGATGCAAATAAAACACTGATTATGAATACATTAATTATTTTTTTCATTGTATAAATTTTTTAGAATGTTAGTATGCTGATATTTTGAAACAATAGGGGCAAAAAATTCTCGCCCCTACGTTTTCATTGGATATTTTTATTAAATATTTCCGACTTTAATCAGATATTCGGCGATCTGTACGGCATTGAGAGCGGCGCCTTTCTTGATTTGATCGGCTACGCACCAGAATGTCAGACCGTTAGGATTGGCAATATCTTTCCGGATACGACCCACATAAACCGGCTCGTTCGTAGCGACAAACAAAGGCATCGGATAAATTTTTTGCGAAGGATCATCCTGAACAACAATGCCTTCAAATTTCCTGAACGCCTCCTGAGCCTCCTCAACGGAAATCGGTCGCTCGGTTTCCACCCAAATTGCTTCGGAATGTGCGCGCAACGCAGGCACACGCACACACGTAGCGCTCACGTCCACATCGGAATGCAAAATTTTGCGCGTTTCGTTGTGCATCTTCATTTCCTCTTTCGTGTAACCGTTATCCAAAAAAACGTCAATGTGCGGTATCACATTGAATGCCAGTTGATAAGCGAATTTTTCAACATGCGGCGTTTCTCCCTGCACAATCTGAACGTGCTGGGCAACCAGTTCGTCCATCGCAGCGGCTCCGGCTCCGGAGGCTGATTGATAGGTAGATACGTGAATCCGTTTGATGTGCGAAATATCTTCCAGCGGTTTCAACGCAACGACCATCTGAATCGTCGAACAGTTTGGATTGGCGATAATCCCGCGCGGACGAACCAGCGCATCCGCCGCATTCACCTCGGGCACCACCAGCGGAACATCCCCATCCATGCGGAATGCGCTCGAATTGTCAATCATCACCGCGCCGTATTTCGTAATCGTCCCGGCAAACTCCTTGGAAGTCCCCGCTCCTGCCGACGTAAAGGCTATATTAACATCCTTAAAATCCTCATTGTGTTGCAGTTCCTTCACTGTATATTTTTTTCCCCTGAACGTATATTCGCGTCCTGCACTGCGCGACGAACCGAAAAGCGCCAGTTCGTCAAACGGGAAATTTCTCTCTTCAATCACGCGCAGAAACTCCTGTCCTACTGCGCCACTTACTCCTACTATTGCTACTTTCATATTTTTTACGATTTGTTTTAAGGTGCAAAAATACAAGAAAATTATCAAATTTCTTCTATTTTGTATCATA
>JAITMT010000162.1 GCA_031277235.1 Tannerella sp. | reverse complement strand
TGCATCGAGCCGGTGCCCTCAGGCTTTGAAGGCACTATCGTAGGCACGTATGCCAAACAGGGCGAGATTGTCCAAAAGGGTCAGGTTCTGGCGTTTGTGAATTGAGAAAAGTAAAAAATGGGCAGCCGCTTGGTTGCCCATTTTTGTTTCTTGTGTCCCCCGTTTCCTGTTTCAAAGGATTTGCAATCCGCTAACAATAAAGAAACAGAATTACAAAACCAAAAATTAGGTAGCATTTGGAATGTTACGGAATGGAGATTTTTTTCTTTAATTTGTTTTATGCAAAGTATCTCAATATGAATAACATTTAGAAAATGAGGCTTCGTTCGCCTGCGATTACGCAAATTTGCATTGCTTTGTGTTTCTTGTCTGATTTTGCATTCAAAAAGATTTTTGAGACAGTCTTCTGTGCCTACAAAAAAACCGGCTTGCGCCGGTTTTTTTCATCAATCCTCATCTTTCTGACTTTCCGTGTATTCCTTAAGCAGTCTGTCCTGAACGTCTTGCGGCACAAGTTCGTAGGACGCAAACCGCATCGTGAACGACGCGCGACCGCCCGAAATGGAACTCAGTGACGTTGAGTAACTTGCCATTTCCTTCAGCGGCACTTTCGCCATCAGTTTTTCGTAGCCTTTTTCGCTGTGCATACCCATAATCATGGCGCGGCGACCCTGCAAATCGCTCATCACATCGCCCATGAAATCGCCCGGCACAAGCACTTCCACATCATAAATCGGTTCGAGAATCTTCGGACCGGCTTCCCTAAATGCCGTACTGAACGCATTGCGACCCGCCAGCATGAACGAAATTTCATTGCTGTCCACCGGGTGCATCTTGCCGTCATAAACGATGACGCGCACGTCGCGGGCATACGAACCCGTCAGCGGTCCCTGCTCCATACGCGCCATAATTCCCTTCAGAATGGCAGGCATGAAACGCGCGTCAATCGAGCCTCCGACGATACTGTTCACAAACACCAGTTTGCCGCCCCAGTCGAGGTCAATGACCTGCGTGTCGCGTACGCTAATCTTAAACTCCTGACTGCCAAATTTATAGATTGTCGGAACCACCATACCCTCAAAATACGGCTCTATGATGAGATGCACTTCTCCGAACTGTCCCGCGCCGCCCGACTGTTTTTTATGGCGGTAATCGGCGCGTGCGGATTTCGTAATCGTCTCGCGATAAGGTATTTTCGGCTCCAGATATTCGATGAGTAGTTTCTCGTTATTTTCAATTCTCCACTTCAACGTGCGCAGGTGGAACTCGCCCTGACCGGAGACAATCATCTGTTTCAGTTCTTTAGACTGTTCTATCAGCCAGGTCGGATCTTCCTCGTGCATGCGATTGAGGATTTCGCTCAACTTTTCGGCGTCCGATTCATTGACGGCTTTAACGGCACGGCGATATTTCGGATCGGGATATTTCACAAAGTCGAATCTGTAATCGCAGCCCTTCTCGTTCAGCGTGTTACCGAGGCGTGTATCCTTGAGTTTCACGGTGGCGCCGATGTCGCCGGCTACCATTTCCGGAATTTCGGTGCGCGTCTGACCGTCCACCACAAACAACTGGGAGATACGTTCTTTCGAGCCACGGTCGGCATTTTGCAAGTCGTCGCCCGTTTTCACTTTTCCAGAAATCACTTTGAAATAGGAAACCTGCCCGATGTGCGGCTCAATGGTCGTTTTGAAGAAGAACAAACTGGTCGGTCCGTTGGTATCGGGCTTGACTTCAACGCTTTCCGTCGTAACGGGCGAAGGCATTTTCTCCGCACACGGCACCACGTTTCCGAGAAATTCCATCGTGCGACGCACACACATGTCGCGCTCGGCGGAAACGCAAAATACCGGAAACATTCCGCGCGTAATCAATCCGGCACGGATCCCCACGCGCATTTCCTCTTCCGACAGCGTGCCCTGGTCAAAAAATTTCTCCATCAGCGAATCGTCATGTTCGGCAGCCGCTTCAATCAGCGCCTTGTTCAATTCTTCCGCCTTTTCTTTTTCGCTGTCCGGAATTTCCAGAATTTCAGGCGTTCCGCCTTCGGGTTTCCATTTGTACATCTTCATTTTCAGCACGTCAATCACTGCGTTGAACGCCGGACCGACAACGACCGGATACTGAATCTGCACGACTTTGCTGCCGTACTGTTCCCGCAACTGCGAAACCGTCGAATCGTAATCGGCTTTGTCGTTATCCAGTTGATTCACAATGAAAATCACCGGTTTATGGAATTTTTCGGTATAACGGAACATGTTAATCGTTCCCACTTCCACGCCGTACTGGGCGTTCAAAACCATCAGCGCCGTATCGGTTACATTCAGCGCGGACACTGCGCCGCCCACGAAATCATCCGATCCGGGACAGTCTATGAAATTGAGTTTCAGCCCGTTCCACTCCACAGAAAAAACGGTAGAGAACACGGAATAGCCATACTCTTTCTCTACCGGAAAATAATCACACACGGTTGAACCCGTTTTCACACTGCCTCTGCGTTTTATGATACCACCCTCGAAAAGCATCGCTTCTGCAAGGGTGGTTTTCCCGGCGCCCGAACTTCCCAAAATCGAGATGTTCTTAATTTCAGTTGTTTGATAAACTTTCATGACAATTAATTTGTTAATTATTAATATTTTATATATTTATATTCTTCCTGTATTTCGATTAAAAAGGTACGCAAGATACGCATTTTTCTCCGAACAGACGGCAAGAATGAAAATGTTATTAAACTATGTTTCTTAACATATAAAAATTAAAATTGAAAAATGAATAATCTTACAGAATTTTCCCGTATCTTTGTAGCATATTTATAAAATATTCAAATAGCTATGAGAACAGAAAATATTTTGGCTTCCCTGGAAGCGACACATCCGGGTGAAAAAGAGTACATGCAGGCTGTTAAAGAAGTGTTAATCAGCATCGAAGACGTGTACAACCGGCATCCCGAATTTGAGAAAGCAAAGATTATCGAGCGGCTTGTTGAGCCGGACAGAGTCATCATTTTCCGCGTCCCGTGGATGGATGACAAGGGAGAAGTGCACACCAACATCGGCTATCGCGTACAGTTTAATAACGCGATAGGACCGTACAAGGGCGGCATTCGCTTCCATGCCTCTGTAAATTTGTCCATTTTGAAGTTTCTGGGCTTTGAACAGACGTTTAAAAATGCGCTCACCACGTTGCCGATGGGCGGCGCCAAGGGCGGGTCGGATTTCTCGCTGAAAGGCAAGAGCGACGCCGAGGTAATGCGTTACTGTCAGGCATTTATGACGGAATTGTGGCAAAATATCGGTCCCGATACCGACGTGCCTGCGGGCGACATTGGAGTCGGCGGTCGCGAAGTAGGTTATTTATACGGTATGTATAAGAAACTTACGCGCGAATGTACGGGAACGATGACCGGCAAGGGGCTTGAATTTGGCGGCTCCATCCTCCGTCCCGAAGCGACGGGTTTTGGAGGGTTATATTTTGTAAATCAGATGCTTAAAGAGCACAATATGGATATCAAGGGAATGACCGTCGCCCTGTCGGGTTTCGGCAACGTTGCCTGGGGAGCGGCAATCAAGGCTAACGAACTGGGAGCGAAAGTCGTAACCATTTCAGGTCCTGACGGTTATGTTTATGATCCGGATGGTATTTCCGGTGAAAAAATAGACTACATGCTGGAATTGCGCGCTTCCGGCGAAGATATTGTGGCGCCATATGCCGACCAGTTCAAAAGTTCGCAGTTCTATCCCAACAAGCGTCCCTGGGAGCAGAAAGTAGATATTGCGTTGCCGTGCGCTACGCAAAACGAACTTGATGCCAATGATGCTCAGAAACTTATCGAAAACGGGACAAAATGCGTCGCCGAAATTTCCAACATGGGTTGCACGGCGGAGGCGGTTGATACGTTTGTACACAACAAATGTCTGTTTGCACCGGGAAAAGCGGTCAATGCGGGCGGCGTAGCAACGTCGGGTCTCGAAATGACGCAAAACGCGATGCACATTTCATGGGCGCCGGACGAAGTGGACGCCAGACTGCGTCAAATTATGAATGATATTCACAGCCAGTGCGTTAGACACGGAAAAGAAGACGGATATGTCAATTATGTGAAAGGCGCGAACATTGCCGGATTTATGAAAGTGGCGCGCGCGATGATGGCGCAGGGCGTTATTTAACCCTGCCGGGATTTTTCGCGATAAAATCTTTCCAACTCGTGAACGATTTGCCGCCAATCTGCGGTTTACCGGTTTCGATAAAGTGGCAAAAAGCGGCGGCAAGACCGTCCGTAGCATCGAGTTGGGGTAACATGTGGTCGTCGGGAATATGCAACATCCGTTGCAACATCCCGGCGACCTGTTCTTTGGACGCCTGTCCGTTGCCCGTAATCGCCATTTTGATTTTCAGCGGCGCATATTCAAATATCGGAACACCGCTTCGCAAGGCTGCCGCTATCGCAACTCCCTGAGCACGACCCAGTTTCAACATGCTTTGTACGTTCTTACCGAAAAAAGGCGCTTCGATGGCAAGCGCTTCGGGCTGGTAAGTATCAATCAATTGCGACACGCGGTCGAAAATATGATACAAACGCACGTAATGCTCTTCAAACTTGTTGAGTTTCAGCACTCCCATGGCTTCCAGATACGGCTTTTTCACCTTAATCTCCAAAACGCCGTAGCCCATCACGATCGTTCCGGGGTCTATTCCCAATATGATTTTTTTAGTCACCGATAAAAATATTTTGTGCAAATGTACGAAAAATATTCTTTTTAAACACCATGGATTGTCTGCTTCGTGGATTTGAAGATTTGATAATTGAAAGATTCAAGGATTTAATCCCGATCATCTTGTAAACCCTGTTGAAATCATGGTTCAAACATTGGTTTTGGGCGTATGCCATACGCCCTTACGGGAATACTCCCAATCGCCCTGCTTCATATTGGGAACTACGAAAATTCGTCCTTTCAGGACGCTTGACGTGAAAAATATCTCTGTAAAGAGATGAATAAAGATACCCCCCAATGAAGCAAAGCGATTGGGGGAAACAACGGATAGAAACGTCATTACGGATGATCCCGAATCAAATCCGGGACGCGATGACGTTAGCCTTTTTCGAGACGTTTAGGGCAACCTCTTTACGTCAAAAGTATTGTTTTTAAAGAAGCGGCGGATGATGTCCCATAGACATTCCCCCCTTTCTCACCCGTCCACCAGCGTCCTAAACTTGTTAAATATTTTATCCTTAATGGATTGATTAGGCTGGAAATTCTTGGAAATTGACATTTGACGCATCGAATTTCTTTCTTCCATCGACAGGGTTTCGGGTATGTAAACGCTTACGTTCACCAGCAAATCGCCCGTGCCGTAACCATTGACCGACGGCAAGCCTTTTCCCCGCAATCGCAGCACTTTACCCGGTTGCGTTCCGGATTCTATTTTCACTTTTGCCCTGCCGCTCACGGTCGGCACTTCAACCGTATCGCCCAGCGCAGCCTGCGGTACGCTCAACAACAGATTGTAAATCAAATCGTTTTCATCGCGAATCAATTCCCTGTCCTGTTCTTCTTCGATGACGACCAGCAAATCTCCGTTCACGCCGCCGCGCCTTGCCGCATTGCCTTTTCCCCTGACAGACAGTTGCATACCTTCCATCACGCCCGCGGGAATGTTGATTTCTATCACTTCGTCGTCCCGAACAACGCCTTCGCCCGCGCAGTGCGGACATTTTTTCGTAATCGTCTTGCCCTGCCCGTCGCAAGTCGGACAAACGGACTGCGTCTGCATTTGCCCCAGTATCGTATGGGCTACGCGCGTAACATAACCGCTTCCCTTGCAGGTGGAACACGTCGAAATGGACTTGTCGTCCTCCGCGCCCGTGCCGTGACAATGCGAACAGGCGATGTATTTTTTGACTTTTATCTTTTTTTCGACGCCTTCCGCAATTTCTTTCAGCGTAAGTTTTACCTTTACGCGAAGGTCGGTGCCGCGATTAACCGCACCGCCGCCGCGCGAACCGCCAAAGCCGCTGAACCCGCCAAAACTGCCGAATCCACCGAAATGTCCGCCGAACAAATCTCCGAATTGGGCAAAAATGTCCTCCATCGTCATTCCGCCGCCATAGCCGCCGCTCGCCGCCGAACTGCCCACGCCCGCGTGTCCGAAGCGGTCATACCGTTCGCGCTTGTCGGTGTTGCTCAACACGTCATACGCCTCCGCCGCTTCCTTGAATTTTTCTTCGGATTCCTTATCGCCCGGATTCTTATCGGGGTGATACTGAATGGCTTTCTTCCGGTAAGCAGTTTTTATTTCTTCGGCGGTTGCCGTTTTAGCAACGCCCAACACTTCATAATAGTCTCGTTTTGCCATCTGTTTTTCTTATTTTTTTATATGAACGGATAAAAGGATAAGCGTTTGAATGTCAGTCCGTTCATACGTTTTTCCCTTTTCCGATTATTCTCCCACAACAACTTTCGCATAGCGAAGCACTTTGTCATACATCATGTAACCTTCCTGTACACAGTCTATTACCTTTCCCTTTTTATCCGCTTCGGGGACGGGAACGGTCGCTATCGCTTCGTACAAATCCACGTCGAACGGCGTCCCGACAACGTCCATTTTCTTCACGCCCTGCTGCAAAAGATAACTCGTGAACTTGTCGTTGATCAACTGCACGCCCTCGACGATTGACTGCATGTCATCGGCTTTTTTCAGCGCTTCCAAAGCCCTGTCAAAATCGTCAATTACCGGCAAAATATTTCGCAAGACCGTTTCGCCGCCGTTTTTTATCAAATCGGCTTTTTCGCGAATCGTGCGCTTCCGGTAATTGTCAAATTCAGCCATCAATCGCAGATAGGAATCGTTGAGTGAAGCATGTTTTTCTTCCCACGAAGGCTCCGTAAAGGCTTTATTATCAGAGTATCCGTCATATTCTCCTGCCAAATTGTCCTCTTTCAACGAATTTTCTGACAAATCCGCGTCGTTTTCCTGCAAATTTGTCGTATTCATACCTTCATCCCCATTCGGATATATTTCCGCCGAATTTGTATTTTTATCATCCCTGCTTTCCATCGCTGTTTTTTGCTTGTTTTTACTTCAAATTAAACTTGTTTTATTCTGTTATTATCAAAAATGTTGCCAATTTTAAAAAATTGCTTAACTTTGCCTTGATTATAAGGTATAAAAGTTAATATACATGATTAATAATTAAGGCATTATGAGGCAGATATTTTATATTTTTTTGTTTTTGGGCATCCTCCATGTCGCAACGGCGCAGACATGCCGGTACGGTTTCAGTTACGAAATCAGCAACAATCCCCATTGGGGAAAGGATAAAATCGTGATTACCAGCGTTTACCCGGAATCGCCCGCCGAACGCGCAGGCATCAAGCCCTTCGATATTATCGAAGCCATTGAAGGCGTGCCTGTTACGGATAATGTGCTGGACGACATCGAGCCGTTTCTGAATCCGAAAGGCAAGGAAATCGTGGAACTGACGATCAGGAATTTCACGTCGCCCAATCGCAAAGTGAAGGTTAAAAAAGAGTGTTACAGCGACTACGGCATCTCGGAAGACCGGTTGTCGTCGGCTTTTGCCATGTATGCGGTCGAAAACAATCAGGAACGCTTTTTTACGTGTCCCTATATAACAAACAATACGCAGGAACCGGTTGATTATTCGGATTTTAAATCGTTTGCATTTTTTGGAGGCGCTGACGATCAGCCCGATTTGGCAAAAAAGATTATGGGTTATATCCAGAAAGAACTGACGTCCAAAGGTTTAAAATACGATGAAAATAAGCCCGACCTGATTGTCCAGATCAATTATTCCATCAACAAAAATGCGAATTTCAGACCCTCGCAGGCGCGATCGGTTTCCAAAAACAACGCGGACAAAAGTTACACCTACAGATACGACATAACAAAAGACAAGATTTCGGAGTTTCCGTTCCTGGCGCCCGGCACACTCGAATCGGACGCCGCCCACACGCTGAAACTCGGTCTGAAACTGGAAGACCGAAAAATCAAGCCGGGACGCATCATCTGGGATTGCGAAGCCAATGAATTGCTGAACGAAACATTTTCCGTGCAGGAATTTGCCGCCGTGAACATTCCGCTGATGTGCATGCAATTTCCTTATACAAAATATGGTCGCAACGTACAGTTCAGATTATCAAGGAAAAAGTTCAACTATACCGGCATCCATTACAATATCGAAAACATTGCGGAAGTAGAATCGGTTGACGCCTATTCGCCTGCGGCAAAAGCCGGTATCCGTCCCGCCGACAAAATTGACGAAATCAACGGCAAGGAACTGACCAAAACGTCGCAGCAACTGTCAGCCGCCTATCGCGAATTTATAAAAAAAACAGCGAAACTTCGCGATGAAAAAACGCGCTTCACCGACGCCAACGGCTTTCCGAACTGCATGAACTGGGACATTATGAAGTATCCGAAAGTGGTGAAAGAGTTCGATAAAAAGAAGAATCTCGCCGTGTTTTCCTATCTGTTTTTTTACGCGCCGTTCATCAATCCGGCAGGAGGCAACAACTGCACGTTCAAACTGCGCCGCGACAAGGAAAAACTGCAATATAACCTCATCCCCGAAATCCGCACTTCCAATACGATTGCGGTGGAATAACAGGGTAATCGTATCAAAATGTTATCATTTCTCCGTCCCGTTAGGGATAGAATATTGGTGAAAAAACAGTTTGTCGGCAATATTTTTTACAATATTTTGTAATGCTCGAAAATGAGGATAAAATTTCTATAACAATTTGTATTTCATATTGATTTATACTGTATCTCTTTGATTTGTTGACTGTTAATTGTGTCAAAACTTGTTTTTCCGGAATATACTGTCTGACAGGTTTGTTTGTATTTTCAATGAGTTCCGGTTGAAATTAAGTTAAACCGAAGAAAGTTCAAGAAATCCCCATCCTCCCCTCAAGAGAGGAAATTTCCCTCCTTCGGAGGGGGATAGGGAAGATTCAAATCCCCAATTCATCTAAAATATTGAGCCGGGATTCTTTACTTTTTCACCGGCAACAAATACGTGATTTTAGCGATGATCGTTTGCGTGGAGGCTTTGGCGAAATTATCCTGGCGTCGAGTATTGTAAATATCCGAGAATGAATAGAAATAGCGTCCTTCGATGAGAAAATAGCCGATTCCCGTGCGGATTTCGATACCCGGTCCGCCGCCGATGCCCCATTCAAACTTTTTCTCGACAGGCATAATATGCTGATAATAAACTCTTCCCGATTCCGGATTCTCCAGATTGTGAGACGTGGATTCGCTCAAAAACCATCCAAACTGCGGTCCCGCATTGATGAAAGCTTTCACATTTTTCCCGCCAAACTGCACGTGCGTACAAAAAGGTACCTGGATGTAATGAAGTTTCCGGTCATACTGATATTCAGGCGTTTCCGTTTCACTGTAATCTTCGCTCCAACCCTGCTGTACATAGTTGATCTCAAGTTGCAAACCGACGTTTTCGCCCATGGTCATACGTCCCGTAACGCCCAGTGTGGTACCCATGGCTAATTTTTCGGTAACGCGCGGATTGAACGTAACGCGGGAAAAAGTCGTTCCGCCCGAAACACCATAGGAAAACTCGTAGGGTAACGTGTTAATTATCTGAGAACTAACTGTTGTCCCCAACAGCAAAAAGCACGAAAGCGCGAAGGCACGAATGTAAAGGCGCACCTGCATGTACGCCCATTTTTCAATCCGTAATTCGCAACCCGCGTTCGCCATATTTATTTAAATTCCGACCTCGTAATCCTGAAATCCTTATCGAAATGAATGATATAAATGTTCGTATTGATGAAGCCTCCCCAGTTGTTTACGCGCTCGAAATTAAAGCCCGTCTGCACGCTTTTGTACTTCATGTTGGATATCTCCTTTTCAAAATCGGCGCCATACTTCTTGATTGCCTGCAGGAAAAACATGCCCGTATCGAAACCCACCATCTCATATTTCGGAAACATCGCAGGATCAGGCATCTTACTGTACCATTTCTTGTAGTCGTTATAAAAGTTTTTCACGCCCGGATTCATATTGTCGGCAAAAAACAGGCTGTAAATGTACGTGTCAAGCGTATGGAAATCATCCAGACATTCCTTATACTGAGTTGTTTGCCAGTCGGGATAGCCGAACAGCGTAATGTTGTATTCGGGTTTTGCCTGATTCAAGGCGCGAAGCGTGCTTCTGAATTTGTTCAAAGCGTCGAGTGAAGCCGAATACGGCATGACCATATTGGGCTTGGAGGTCGAAAGCAGCGCCGAAATGTCCGACTTGAACTTGGCGGCATTGTAAGTCAAGTCCTGAAAAGCGATGTTGCGCTCTTTCAATTCCTTCTTGAATTCCTCGATAAAATCACTCCGGTCGTCGTTCGCATCCTTCGTGTCGAGGAAAATGATATTGTATTTGGCAAACAGGTTGGTGCCTGCATAGGCGGCGTTGGCGTAGAGATATTCCTTGGGCGTATTTACCTGAAAAACATACGCATTGTTCAGCACTTCGTCATTTTTTTGCGTGAACGGAATCACATATTTCACCTTGTTGTTCCGGGCAAAATCGGCAATCAACTTGATTTGCTCGTTGGAACTTCCGCCGATAATCAGATTTACGTCTTTCAGCGCTTCTTCCTTGTCAATCAGCAGTTTCTTGAGTTTTGACGTCTGTTCACCGATGTCATAAACAAAAAATTCCGACGAATAACCCTGTTTTCGCAAACTGTCCACTGCCAGCAGAATCCCTTCGTAATACGCTATGAATCTTGTCATTGCACCGCCCGTTACATTGGGTTTTTCAGCGTCATAAGGCAATAATAACGCAATTCTGGCTGCATCAACGGGGCTGACAGCCGGTTTTGCCGTTAGCATCTCTTCCACTTGCCTGGGCGTTTCCGACGCTTCGGCGGGAAGGTCTTTTACATTGATTCTCAGAGGTATGCGAAGCGTCATTCCAATGCGCAGACCGCCTGCCAGTTCCGGATTGAGACTCAACAACTCCTTTTCGGTTGTTTTGAACGTCCGGCATATATTATACATCGTTTCCTTTTCGGGAACCGTGTAATATACTTCCTTACCTTTCTTTTTATCAACTACTTCCGTCGTCTTTTTTTCTTTGACGTTGGTCGGAATGCGGATATTTTTCCCGATGGAAAACGTGGCAGCCGACAAGCCCGGATTGGCATCAATAATCTGCTGACCTGTAACGCTATACATCTTTGCCACTCCGTACAGCGTTTCTTTCGCCGCGATGGTGTGATAAATGTACGATTTATCGGTCTCCGAGGTCGCTACGGGTTTGGTAACCGCCTTTTTCTGCGGGATTTTGAGCGTCGCTCCCACTTTAATCGCATCATCGGTCATTGCATTGAGTTTCAGTATCTCATCTACTTTCACTCCGTACATGGTCGCGATGGAATAAATCGTCTGTCCACGTTCTACCGTGTGATAAAAAATGTTATCACTTTGCGCGATATCACTGACAGTCTGTTGTTTCGTTTGGGCAACAACGCCCGTTTGGGTAAAATATATACAACCCAACACCAATAATGCAAACAGCGTAATCTTCTTCATCATGGTTATGTTCTTTTTAAGTAAAGTCCGGCAAAAATAGAACAAATAATTGAGATATGGAAATTTTATTGCTTTTTTTGGATATAATTTGTAAAAATCCGGGCTTGCCGGTTCATGGAAATGCGTATTTTTGAAGTGTAATACTGCTTTACACCCATAAAAAATGACTGATAAAATTTGATAGAATACTTATATCCAGATATTTATATCCTTTTTTGTAAAAATGCCGTTTTCTATATCCCCAACTTCCCCAAAACCTCTTCCGGCGTATCTGCCGATTCCCACAGGGACAAGCCGCCGGGGGGAATAAATTTTCCGTCGCTTGCGTGGTGGAACATGGTTATCAGAGAATTATAGAATCCGCTGGTATTCAATATGATAACAGGATTATGATACAATCCGAGCTGTCGCCAGGTGATGATTTCGAGCAGTTCTTCCAGCGTGCCGTAACCACCCGGCAACGCAATTGCTGCGTCGGAGAGGTCGGCGATTGTCTTTTTGCGTTCGTGCATGGACGACACTTCGATCAGGCGCGTCAGTCCGCGGTGATGCCAGCCGCGTTCCATCATAAAAGTCGGGATAACGCCCGTAACCGTGCCGCCCGCCGAGAGCGTCGCTTCGGAAACGACCCGCATCAGACCCATATTGCCCGCGCCGTTGATGATGTGAATCCCTTTTTTACCCAGAAGAATGCCCAATTCACGGGCTGCCTGCTTGTAAATATCGCTTATTTCGTTGCTCGAGGAGCAGTAAATTGCTATGTTTTTAATCATTTTTCTATCTTTTTTGCTGTCCGCCGACGATGTCCAACAACTCGTTGGTAATGACTTGCTGACGGGTTTTGTTATAAATGATGGTCAGTTCATTCACCAGATTATCAGCGTTGTCGGTGGCAATTTGCATGGCAATCATACGTGCGGCGTGCTCCGAACAACTGGAGTCCAGCAGCGAAGTGTACAACTGCAATCTTATACTTTTGGGAATCAATACATTCAACAATTCTTCACGCGAAGGTTCCAGGATGTAATCGGTGTTCACGTTGGAAGCAGGTTCGGGTAAAACGAGCGGCAGGATACTTTCATTCAGCAATTTCTGCACGCCGGCGCTCTTAAAATGGTGATACAGGATTTCGACGCGGTCAATTTCCTTTTTCTCGAACTGCGTGATGAGCGAGTCAGCCAACTCTGCAACCGTATTATAATCAGGCTTTCCGGCAAGATTTACAAAATTTTTCGTAATGGCGAACCCTTTTTTATGCAGCGCATCATACACTTTTTTTCCAATCGTGTAAATCCGGACGTTTTCCTTCGGGAGATGCCTGTATTGCTCTAATTTTTTCTGCGTTTCGCGGATGATGTTGGAATTGAACGCGCCGCAAAGCGAACCGTCCGACGAAAGCGCCACAATCGCCACATTTTCAACGGGTCTCACGTCGCACAGCGAACTGGAAAACTCGGACGAAAGCAGGGCTTCCATCACGTGATGGAGCGCGACGGAGTAGGGACGCATGTTGCCGAAAACGCCCTGCGCCTTGCGCAACTTGGCGGAAGCAACCAGTTTCATCGCGGAAGTTGTCTTGCGCGTACTCTTGATCGAATTAATCCTGACTTTTATCTCTTTGAGTGAAGCCATTACTTACCGCTGTTGATTTGTGAGACGACTTTTTCGATGGCGGACGTTACGCTGTCGTCCAGTTGTCCGTTGCGGAGCGGTTCCAGAATTTCCTGTTGATAATTGCTTCTGACCATTTGCAGGAAAAGTTGTTCAAAGCCCTGCACTTCGTTGAGCGGCACATCTTTCAGCAAACCGTTGATGCCGCAATACAAAATCGCAATCTGTTCTTCCACAGGCATGGGCACATATTGCTGCTGGATAAGCAGTTTCGTGTTTTTTTGTCCCTTGTCAATCGTAAACGCCGTAACAGCGTCGAGATCGCCTCCGAATTTCGTAAACGATTCAAGTTCACGATATTGCGCCTGATCAATCTTCAACGTACCCGCCACTTTTTTCATCGCCTTTATCTGGGCGCTGCCGCCCACGCGCGAAACAGAAATTCCCACGTTGATGGCGGGACGAACGCCCTGGTTGAACAGGTCGTTGTCCAAAAAAATCTGCCCGTCGGTGATGGAAATTACATTGGTCGGGATGTACGCCGCCACGTCGCCCGCCTGCGTTTCGATAATCGGCAACGCCGTCAGCGAGCCGCCGCCCTTCACACGCCCTTTCAGACAGTCAGGAAGGTCGTTCATTTGCTCTGCAACTTCCTGCTGGTTAATGATTTTAGCTGCACGTTCCAGCAAACGGGAATGGAGATAGAAAATATCGCCCGGATAAGCCTCGCGACCCGACGGACGCCGAAGAATCAGCGATACTTCGCGGTAGGCGACCGCCTGTTTCGACAAATCGTCGTAAATCACAAGCGCGTGCCTGCCCGTATCGCGGAAATATTCACCGATCGACGCGCCTGCAAACGGCGCAAAATACTGTAATGCAGCGGGATCGGAAGCGTTGGCGGCGATAACGACCGTATAGTCCATCGCGCCCTTGTCTTCGAGCGTTTTCACGACCGAAGCGACGGTCGAACCTTTCTGTCCGACAGCCACGTAAATGCAATATACAGGGTCGCCGTGGTCATAGTTATGTCGTTGATTGATAATGGTATCAATGGCGATAGCCGTTTTGCCGATTTGTCGGTCGCCGATAATCAGTTCGCGCTGTCCGCGTCCGATGGGAATCATCGCGTCCACGGCTTTCAATCCGGTCTGAAGCGGCTGATTCACAGGCTGGCGATAAATAACGCCCGGCGCCTTGCGCTCCAGCGGCATACGGAATTTTTCGCCGTCAATCGCGCCTTTGCCGTCCATCGGAACGCCCAACGGATTAACGACGCGACCGAGCATTTTTTCGCTCACGTCTATCGAGGCAATTTCCTGCGTGCGTTTCACCGAAAAACCTTCCTTCACGGAATCGCCCGCGCCCAGCAAGACGGCGCCTACGTTGTCAATTTCCAGATTCATCACAACGCCCATCGTACCGTTTTCAAATTCAAGCAGTTCATTGGCTTCGGCATTGCACAAGCCGTAAATACGCGCCACGCCGTCGCTCACCTGCAGCACGGTTCCGACTTCTTCCATCGCCACCAACCGGTCAATTCTTTCAAGTTGCATTTTCAGCACCTGCGATACTTCGCTCACTTTTATATTGTCGTCCATTTTTTTTATAAGTTATAAATTACAAGTAGCCTCCCCCGGAGGATTTAGAGGGAGTTTAATTTTCTTCTGATTTTTTCCAATTGCCCTTTCACAGATGCGTCCAGACGCATATCTTCCAGTTGAAAGATGAAACCGCCGTCAATCGAACGGTCTATGACGGTCGAAAATTCCACTTCGCCGTGCGTTTTTTGCTGCACCCTGTTTTTGATGCGGCTCAACGCTTCGGCGCTCATCGGCTCGGCAGAAATCAAACTGACCACGCTGATGTTTTTTCGCTGGCGATACAGAATTTGATAGTTCATGGCGATGTCGAACACCATTTCTTCCCGGTGATTTTCGGTAACGAGCCGCACGAAATCGAGATAGACAGGCTCCGGATTGGCGCCGCTCGCTTCGGCAAGCAAGTCCTTTTTGTAAACGGTTGGAATCATGGGACTTCGCAGAATAGTTTTCAACTTTGGAATCGCATTTATCTCTCTGACAAGCGTTTGCATGCGAGCGTACAACACATTTTCCATCTTGCGTTTCGATGCGTATTCATACAGCGCCTTGGCGTATCGTCTGGAAATCAGTCCCGTATTCATATTTTTACCGTATCCATTTCATCTAAAAATTGGGAAATCAGTGCATGTTGACTTTCGGGATTGTCCAATTTCCGGCGCAAAATCTTTTCGGCGATTCGGACAGACAACTCCGCCATTTCCAGACGGATATCTTCCATCGCGCGCTGCTTTTCGACTTCGATGCGTTGCGCGGCGTTGTCCATTTGCTTTTGAGCCTCGACAAGTGCCTGATCCTTAGCGCTTTGTACCAACTTGTTTCCCTCGTCTGTCGCCTGTTTGATGATCGCATTTTGCCGGTCGCGAGCGTCCTTGATAATCGTGTCGGATTCCTGCTTGATGTTTTCTAATTTGCGGTTCGCTTCGTCAGCCGATTCGAGCGATTCCCGGATGTAGGCACGCCGCTCGTCAACCATTTTCACGATGACGGGAAAACCGAATTTTGCCAACAGTCCGAAGACGATGACAAACGAGATTAACATCCAGAACAGCAGTCCGAAACTTGGCGTTAGTAAAGACATAATGTTTCTTTTAAACTATCTACCCAAAGCCATGAAACTTACCACTACGGCAAACAAAGCCACGCCTTCGACCAGCGCAGCGGCAATAATCATGGACGTACGGATGTCGCCGGAGGCTTCGGGCTGTCTGCCGATGGCTTCCATGGCGCTTGCGCCGATTTTACCGATACCGAGACCTGCTCCGATTACAGCCAAACCTGCTCCGATTGGTCCTGCAAGCGAACCGAAACTTGCTGCCTGCAACAAAATGTTCATAAATCCTAATAATGTAGTCATAATTTATTTATTTAATTGTTAATTATAATCTTTTAGTCGCTTTTTGATGATGTTCGGGAAGGGACATTCCGATAAATACCGCCGAAAGCATCGTGAAAACAAAAGCCTGAATATAGGCAACCAGCAATTCAAGCCCGTCCATAAAAATAGACAGTATGATGGCAAAAACAGTCATTCCCGCATTCATCGCCATTCCCATCTTTGCCGTAATAAAAATAAGGCAAGTAATGGCAAGTATGGCTGAATGTCCTGCCATGATATTGGCAAACAGACGAATCATCAAGGCAAAAGGTTTTGAAAGAACGCCAAACAACTCTATTAATGGCATTAACGGTATCGGAACTTTCAACCACGTCGGCACGTCGGGCCAGAAAATCTCTTTCCAGTATTCCCTGTTTCCAAAGAGATTGATGGCGATTAACGTGCAGAATGCCAGGAAGAAAGTGATGGTGATGTTTCCCGTGAGGTTGGCGCCGCCCGGAAATATCGGAATCAGCCCCAACAGATTGTTTATCAGGATGAAAAAGAAAGCGTAGAGCAAATACGGCGAATATCTCTTATAATGTTTTTCGCCGATGCTTTTCCGGATAATATCGTCTTCCACGCTCATTACCAGCATCTCCACCGCACTGACAAACTTGTTCGGGACGGCGTTTTTCGGATGTCGCCTGTACCACCTTGCCGCCGAGAGAAAAATGAACAGCATAATCGCCGAACTGATCATGATGTCCGCCGCATTTTTCGTGAACGACAAGTCTATCGGTTTCACTTCTTCGCCGGAAGTCGTTTTTTCCACGATTTTCCCGTCGCTATTAATGTGAAAACCGGCGTATTCATGCCCATGGTCAAGCCGCGATGATGAAAATACATGCCAACCGCTTGATTTTGAATAGAGTATTACGGGCAGATAAATCGAAATATGTTTGTCCTTGATGGTGGTGATGTGCCACCAGTAAGCGTCCTGAATGTGCTCGAAGATGACTGCCGCCGGGTCGAACGGTTCGCTTTCCGGCGTTTCTTCGGCGGCATGGCTGTTTAATACTGTCGAAAAAGTAAAAAATAAAATGAATAAAACCTTTATATATCTGTTTATCTTAACTTTCATGCTTTATTTCTTTTCTGTCAATTTTAGATAAAATTACCGATTTCATAATCAGAAACCATACATAATTGATGGCGACAATCCCTATGAACAGCCTGCCGTTTTCCTTCACCAGCGTTACGTATAACAGGATGATTGTCAATGTCAGCATCAGGGGTATGAAGTTGAACATCATCAACATACTGATTTCCCGACGCGGCGAATATTGTTTTTTTTTGATTTTATCCGCGTACATTAAAAAAAAGATGGACAATATCAGAAAAAACGCCGAAATCAGGAATTTCAAAACGACCGAACACTGCGGACAGGCTGACGCCAGAAAAAAATAGCCCGCAAGCCAGAGTACCAGTACGCCGACTAACATAATCATATTTTTTCCGTTCATTGCCTTCATCCTAATTTTCTATACAAGCCGTTATGTTATTTGCATTTACCTCCACAAATCCGCTCGCGACGGGAAACTTTTTTTCTTCTCCCGAGGCAAGCGCGCAAGTAATATCGCCTTTGGCGAGCGACGAAATAATCGGCGCATGTTTGGGCAAAACCTCAAACAAACCGATGGTGCCCGGAAAAAAAACCTGTTTCACTTCTCCGTTAAAAATCGTCTCCGTCGGCGATATAATCTTTAGTATCAGCATATTCATTTGTATGAACGGTCGAACGGTTAAACGTATAAACGGGATTTCCGTTTTCCCGTTCATCCGTTCTCCCGTTTGTCCTATTTAACCATTTGATTCCGAATCCTTTCCGCCTTCTCTTTCGCCTCTTCAATCGTGCCTACGTTGAGGAACGCCTGTTCGGGCAAATCATCCACTTCGCCGTCAATAATCATGTTGAAGCCCTTAATCGTGTCCTCAATCGAAACCATCACGCCCGGAACGCCCGTAAACTGCTCAGCCACAAAGAACGGCTGCGACAGGAATCGCTGCACGCGACGGGCGCGGTTCACGGTCTGGCGGTCTTCTTCCGACAATTCTTCCATGCCGAGAATGGAAATAATATCCTGCAACTCCTTGTTACGCTGGAGAATCTGTTTCACGCGCTGCGCGGTGTTGTAGTGTTCTTCGCCGACAATATTCGGATTGAGAATGCGCGAAGTGGAATCCAGCGGGTCCACGGCGGGATAAATGCCCAATTCGGTGATTTTGCGGCTCAAAACGGTGGTTGCGTCCAGATAGGAGAAAGTGGTTGCGGGGGCAGGGTCGGTAAGGTCGTCGGCAGGCACGTAAACGGCTTGTACAGAAGTAATTGAGCCGTTTTTTGTCGAAGCGATACGCTCCTGCATGTTTCCCATTTCGCTGGCAAGCGTGGGCTGGTAACCTACGGCTGACGGCATGCGTCCGAGCAACGCGGAAACCTCGCTTCCCGCCTGCGTGAAACGGAAAATGTTGTCAATAAAAAATAAAATATCTTTGGAGCCGCTGCCGGAATCGCGGAACGATTCGGCAATCGTCAGTCCCGTCAGCGCCACCGAAGCGCGCGCGCCGGGAGGCTCGTTCATCTGTCCGAAAATCAGCGTCGCCTGCGACTTTTTCAATTCTTCGTAATCAATTTTCGACAAGTCCCAGTCGCCTTTCTGCATCGCTTCCTCGAAGGCTTTGCCGTAGCGGATCACGTTGGATTCTATCATTTCGCGCAGCAGGTCGTTGCCCTCGCGCGTACGTTCTCCTACACCGGCAAATACCGAAAATCCGTGATGTTTCTTGGCTATATTATTGATTAATTCCTTGATTAAAACGGTCTTGCCAACTCCCGCGCCGCCAAACAAACCGATTTTACCGCCTTTCAAATACGGTTCCAGCAGGTCTATGACCTTGATGCCGGTGAAAAATACTTCCTGCGAAGTGGAAAGGTCTTCAAATTTGGGAGCGGGACGGTGAATAGGCAGTCTTTCAGGCGCTTGCAATTCGCTGATACCGTCAATCGTGTCGCCGATAACGTTGAGAATGCGTCCTTTCGTGTCGTCGCCGATGGGAACGGTGATGGGTGTATATTCCGAAATGACTTCCATGCCGCGTTTCAGTCCGTCGGTCGAGTCCATGGCCACCGAGCGCACGCTGTTTTCGCCGATATGCTGTTGAATTTCCGCCACCAGAATTTTACCGTTGGGACGCTTTATTTTTACGGCGTCATGTATTGCGGGGAGTTTAATGTTTCTTGCATCTCCATTTTCCGGGTCAAAACTGATATCAATGACCGGTCCGATAATCTGGGAAATTTGTCCTTTAATTCTGCTTTCCATTGAAAAAATTGTAATTGTGGGTGCAAAGATACTGCTTTTTTTCAAATCAGCAAACTTGTTTTGGGTATAATTTTATTACAGTTTTTAACATAACGTTAGGAATATGTTAAATGGCGATTTGAGGAATTGATTTTAGATAAATGAGGGATTGTTTTTTTGTAGAGACGGGGCGCGCCCCGTCTTTACGTTTGTTTTGTTCCGTAGGGGCGCTATCCGTTCTCCCGTTTACCCCCAATCGCTTCGCTTCATTGGGGGTTATTCATATTCCCCTCCTTCGGAGGGGTGCGCGGAGCGACGGAAGGGGGAGGGAGTCCTCCCACTTGGGGGAGTTAGAGGGGGGCTTCAGGCAAAATAATCCGAAATTCGCTTCCCTGCCCCAATGTGCTGAACAGCTGCACATTCCCTCCATGTGCAGAAACTACTTTTTGCACATAATTCAATCCGAGTCCGAAGCCTTTGGCTCCGTCCGGACGGGCGAAGGCAGCGCCCCGTTCGTATTTCTCGAATATTTTTTTCCGGTCTTCGTCCGAAATCCCCAAACCGTTGTCTATAACTTTGAAAATCAAATTGTTGCCCTTTACGGAACAGTCCATGACGATTTTGACGCTTTCACCCGAATACTTGATGGCATTGTCAAGCAGATTGGAAATGACGTCTTCCATTAACTGTCTGTCAATCCGGGCAATGAGGTGTTCGGGATTGCAGGACGTTTCAATGCTCACCGGCTTTGTCCCGGAGACGTCAAACCTTGCTTTCAGTCCTTCCATCAATGCCTGCATATCCGTATCTTCGCGGTTTAGCGGGAGGCTGTCGGCTTCCGATTTGGAGATGGCGAGCATCTGTTCGATTTGCCGCTGGATTTTATAAACGCTCAAAAACGCCAGATTGGTATGCTTTTCCAGCAAATCCGGTCTTTCGCCGTATTTTTTGCCGTTTATGTTTTCAAGCGTTGTCAAGACCTGTCCCAGCGGCGTTTTCATGTTATGCGTAAACGCATTGACAAAATCATTGCGGAACTGATTTAGTTTCTGTTCATTCAGCAGTCTTTTTGTCAGCAGATAGGCGATGACTCCTATGGTGATGATCAGCAAAACAGAGAGAATCAGTATGTTAATCATTCTCCTGATTACAAACGGCACGGCAATATCCGCAGTTACCTGCACCCGCTGCCCGTTTACAATCAACATGGCGTCGCTGCGAAAAGCGGTTTCGTCATTCAACAACAGCGAATCGCCGCTCTGTTCAAGGATTATTCCGTTGGAATCTCTATAACATATATTATATGTAGCATTAATTTCTGCTTTTTGAAGTTCGTTGTGGAAAAGACTGTCAAGGGTGTCTATTTGGAATTTGAGATATCCAATATTTAAAATTGATTGATAAAAACCGGCTTCAAAAACTTCCTCGGTATTTAAAATGATACTATCTGACTGCTCAATTTCTTTTGGACCATCTTCTTTATACCAAACCACTTGATATGCGTCTGCTCTTTTACTTTTAGCTTGGTTTAACCTATTAGATACTTCATCTTTAATTGAAACTTCAAGAATATCTTGAATCTGTTTATGCAAATCCTGTGTTTTTGACTGATACGAATTATACAGCCAAACCGCCTGCAAAACAACAAGCCCCGCAATAACGGCGATAAACAGCGCCCAGATGATTTTGTTACTGATTTTAATTTTCATACTGTAATTTTTGTTAAAAGCGTTCATGCAAATTTCTCCCAAACAGGACGCAATATTAGGGAGAAAATTTGAAACTGCCAACTTTTCGGGTAAAAATTTTATAAAATATATTTATCCTCCTGTTTATCAAATGATTAAAATATAAAGAAAACGTTAAAACAATGTTAAGAAAACGTTAAGGGAAAAGGCGCGAAAAAAAATGAAAATTTAACGTAAAAATAACAAAAAGATAACTTTTTTTTAACCCGACCATCCGGAAAACCGCCGTACTTTTGCACCGTGATTGAGAAACAAATTTTTAAATAATTATAAATTTTACAACTATGAACAGAAAAAATTTTTTAAGAGCAGCGTTGATTGTTTTAGTAT
>JAITMT010000113.1 GCA_031277235.1 Tannerella sp. | reverse complement strand
CAAAAACTGATGACAAGGTTGTACAGACCCTTCCTGCTCAACAATTTTCCGGTGATTTTCATGGACGTTCCTTCGGCGGAGATGACGAAATATGCGGCGAATGCGATGCTGGCGACGCGCATCAGTTTTATGAACGACATCGCTAACCTCTGCGAAATCGTCGGCGCCGACATTAATATGGTACGCAATGGAATCGGTTCGGATTCGCGGATCGGGCGCAGTTTTCTCTATGCAGGCTGCGGCTACGGCGGCTCCTGCTTCCCGAAAGACGTGAAGGCGCTGATCAAAACGGCTGAAGACAAGGGTAAACCGATGCGGATTTTGCAAGCCGTCGAAGAAGTCAACAATGAACAGAAAACAATCCTGTTCCGCAAGTTAAACGATTACTACAAAGGCGATTTGACGGGAAAACGCATTGCCTTGTGGGGCTTGTCGTTCAAACCCGAGACCGACGATATGCGCGAGGCGCCTGCGCTGGTCATCATTGAATTGTTATTGCAGGCAGGTTGCGAAGTCATAGCCTATGACCCTGTTGCAATGGAAGAATCGAAACGTCGTACAGGCGACCGTGTCCGCTATGCCGGAAATATTTACGAAGCCGTAGAAAATGCTGATGCTCTGCTGCTTGTAACGGAATGGAAGGAATTTCGCCTTCCGAAATGGGCGGAGATAAAATCCAAAATGCACACGCCGCTAATCATTGACGGACGCAATATTTACGACGCCAACGAATTGAAAGACTTCGGGTTTACGTATAAATGTATTGGGAGATAAAAAAACAGAGGTGTCTCCAAGACTCTGACTTTACATTATATGTATATCCTTATTCATACCCAAACATCTTTTCAATCCTGAAAGGATTGCATGTTTATAGAAAATGTCATATTTCAACCTCTGTTCGACTCCGAAGGAGTCGTATATGAATCTGAATGGTGTTTTCTATAAATATTTGAATCCTTTGGATTCATTATTACACTATTTTAGGTATTTATGCGGAGATTCATTTTACATTATTTGAATAACTCCGTCAGTTTCCGAATCTCAATAGTGGGTATTTTCTTTTCGTACAATATTGAATATAAGGCATTTAATATGGGCATATCCACTCGGTAGCGTTCGTTGATTTCGTAGATGCATTTGACGGCGTAATAGCCTTCGGCGACCATTCCGAGTTCCACTTTTGCCGCATTCACGCCAATTCCTTCGCCTATCATCTTGCCGAACACACGGTTGCGACTGAACGACGAATAGGAAGTAACCAGTAAATCACTGAGATACGCAGCAGAGGCGATGTTGCGTTTTTTCGGATCCACCCGGTTCACGAACCGCATCATCTCGTTCAGCGCGTTGGGAATGAAAATCGCCTGAAAATTGTCGCCGTATTTCAAACCGTTGCAAACTCCTGATGCTATGGCATATATGTTTTTCAATACCGAAATATATTCCAGTCCGGTCATATCCTTGCTGCACGAACTGTGGAGATACGACGTGCTGAAAATCGTTTCTGACAGTTTCTTCGCCTTTTTCAAATCTCGACACGCAACTGTCTGATAAGAAAGATGTTCCATTGCAATTTCTTCGGCGTGGCAGGCGCCCGTCAGCACGATAATATTTTTACGGTGAACGCCGTAATTTCTTATAAAATACTCATTGATAAGCATATTCTCGTCGGGAACGACGCCTTTAATGGCTGAAATCACATATTTTCGTTTCAAGGAAACGGTCATCTTGCTCAAATGCTCTTTCAGATAGGGCGAAGGAGTCGCAAGAATCAGCGTGTCCGATTTCTCAACTGCCTGATTTATATCGTCATAGAACGTAATCCGTGAAATATCGAACGTTACGCTCGGAAGGTACGCGGGATTGTGTTTCAACTGCTTGAAATCTTCTATCCGGTCGGGACGGCGCATGTACCAGTTGATATGCGGCTGCGAATATAACACAATCTTAGCCAGCGCCGTAGCCCAGCTTCCACCTCCCATGATCGCTATTTTTCCGGGAAAATTTTTCATTGCTTTGAATTATGATTTGAGAATTTGAAGATTTGAAAATTTGAGGATTGCGTTCCGGTTCTCAGTTTTTGACTCCTTTCGTCCACGCCTCAACTTCCTGTAAAGCAGGCAATTCAAAGCCAAGACTGTATTTTTTGTTGATATCAAACAATGATTGCCTTAACAACTGAGGATTAGCGCCTTGCAGCATCTCGACGGTAACAAATCCCGCCTTGTGCAACACCGGAACCCATTCTTCCCGGATTCCCAACGCCGCATATTTTTCCGCAGGGTCTTTTTTGACCGTCTTTTCCGGTCGCATTTGCGGGAAAAACAGCACTTCCTGAATGGTCGTCTGACCGGTCAAAAGCATGACTAACCGGTCAATTCCGATACCCATACCGCTGGTGGGCGGCATTCCGTATTCGAGGGAGCGCACGAAATCCATGTCAATAAACATCGCCTCGTCGTCGCCCTTTTCGCTCAGACGCAACTGCTCCTGGAAACGTCCCAACTGGTCTATCGGGTCGTTCAGTTCCGAATAGGCGTTGGCAAGTTCTTTTCCGTTGACCATCAGTTCAAAACGTTCCGTCAGTTCGGGATTGGTACGGTGGCGTTTGCAGAGAGGCGACATTTCCATCGGGTAATCCATTATAAATGTGGGCTGTATATAATTTCCCTCGCATTTTTCGCCGAATATTTCGTCAATGAGTTTTCCCTTGCCCATGGTTTCATCCGTCTCAATATCAAGTTGTTGGCATACCTTGCGCAGTTGTGTTTCGTCCATGCCGCTGATGTCAATGCCGGTATGTTCCCTGATGGAATCAATCATCGTAACGCGCTTGTACGGCGTTTTGAAATTGATTTTCCGGTCGCCGACTTCGACTTCCGTCGTACCGTTCACGTCTAAACACACTTTTTCGACCATCTTTTCCGTAAATTCCATCATCCAGTTGTAATCCTTGTAGGCAACGTAAATTTCCATCGCCGTAAATTCGGGATTGTGCGTCCGGTCCATTCCTTCGTTACGGAAATTCTTGGAAAACTCGTAAACGCCTTCAAAACCGCCTACAATCAAGCGTTTCAGATACAGTTCGTCCGCAACTCGCAGATACAAATCAATGTCCAGCGCATTGTGGTGTGTAATGAACGGACGCGCCGCCGCGCCACCCGGAATAGATTGAAGAATAGGCGTTTCCACTTCCAAATACCCCTTGGAATTGAAATATTCCCGGATGGAAGCGTAAACTTTTGTCCGTTTGATGAAAATATCTTTAATTCCCTGATTGACAGCCAAGTCCACGTATCTCTGGCGATAACGCTGTTCGGGGTCGCTAAACCCGTCATACACAACGCCGTCCTTTTCCTTGACAACCGGCAGCGGACGGATGGATTTCGCCAGCACCGTCAGTTCCTGCGCGTGAACGGAAATTTCCCCCATCTGCGTGCGGAAAACGAAACCTTTCACCCCGACAAAGTCCCCAATATCAAGCAGTTTCTTGAATACCGTATTATACATTCCTGCCTGTTCTCCCCCTGAAGGGGAGTTAGAGGGAGTTTCTTTTTCTATATCGTCTCTCGTAACATAAACCTGGATACGCCCCTGAGAATCTTGCAGTTCCATAAACGACGCCTTTCCCATGATGCGGCGACTCATGATGCGCCCCGCAATCGTAACCTGCCGTTTCGGTTCCTGTTCGTCCCTGAAATTTTCCCTGATTTCTTCCGAGTACGCATTTACCGGATATTCGGCTGCCGGATAAGGGTTTATGCCTATGGCACGCATCTGTTCAAGGCTGTTGCGCCTGATGATTTCCTGTTCGCTAAGTTCTAAAATATTGATCATACTTTTTTCGCTAAAAACGTGCAAAGGTAACCATTTCAGCGCAAATGGCAAAAATTTTTCCCCAACTCTCCCTGATTTATTTTTTCAAGCGACCAATATAAAGCATCGGATTGGGTTCTTCCGTTGCATCGGGCTTGATACGGCGGTGCGTTGTACGGAGCGGATTGCAAATCCGTGCCGATGAGGGTGGCGGCGGGATAACCATGTCGCTGTTGTAGAGACGGGGCGCGTCCCCCTTCCTTGAGGCAGGGCTGTTAAGTTCTAAAATAAACCGACGCCATTTTGCATTCCGTTAGGAATGCATCGCCCGGTAGAAAGGTCAGCCAACCACAGGATGCATTCCGTACGGAATGCAACCAACAATGGGATACATATTCTACCAGGCGATATTCCCTACGGGAATAGAAAATACAGAACTTAACAGCCCTCCCCCTTTCGGGGTAGGGCTGTCAAGTTCTGTCGTTTTGTTTGCCTTTCAAGCCTCATTTTCACCTGATTCCATAAACAAAACGATGGAATTTGACTACCCTGCTCCCCGGGAGAGGTTAGGGGAGGCTTTATTTTTTTCAAGAAACCGGAATGTGCAGGAGATTATATTTTTACATTTCTCATTATCAATAAATTAATTTTTAGTTGTAGTATTCTTGTAGTATTCAAGAACAGGGAATTTTGAGTTTTTTTAGTAGTATTATTTATAAATGCAGTGTAAAAAAGTCTTTATCTTTGCAAAAATTTTTTAAACACAGTACAAACTTAAAACTAATTAAAGACTATGAAGAAATGTAACATTAGGAAATTAATTTTCATTCTTCCCCTATTTTTTTCTTCCCTGTTCGTATTCGGTCAGAATATCGAAGTACGCGGTATTGTAACCGATGCCGAGACGGGAGAAGCGTTAATCGGCGTATCTGTAATCCAGAAGGGTACGACCAACGGCATGATGACCGGCATAGACGGTAATTATTCGTTGAGCGTTCCGCAGGGGGCTACGCTGCAATTCAGTTTTGTAGGCTACATCACTCATGAGACGCCTGCAAATTCGACGTCTGTCAATGTACAGTTGAGGGCTTCGTCCGAGTATCTGGACGAGGTCGTCGTGATCGGGTACGGCGTACAGAAGAAAAGCGTAACGACGGCGGCTATCAGCAGCGTCAAGGCGTCTGATTTTGAAAAGATGACACTGTCGCGCGTTGAAAATGTGCTGAGAGGGCAAGTGTCCGGCGTTTCCATCACGCAACAATCCGGAGCGCCCAACAGCGGCTTGAACATCCGTGTGCGCGGTATCGGAACGACGGGAGACAACAATCCCCTCTACATTGTGGACGGGATGGCTGTAGGCGGCGGTATCCAGAACATCAACCCTGCCGACATCGCCTCCATTGAAATTCTGAAAGACGCGGCTTCGGCGGCGGTGTACGGTGCACGCGGCGGTAACGGCGTTATCATCATTACCACCAAGAAAGGTGCGGCAGGAAAACCCACCATCAAGTATGAAATGAACCTGGGCTGGCAGAATCCTGCGAGAAAATTACCGTTGCTCAACAGCGAAGAGTACATGATGATGCAAAACGAGTTGGCGATAAACAACAATGCTGCACTGCCTTTCACGGCTCAGCAGGTTGCCGACGCTCGCGCCGGAAAAGCGCCGAATACCGACTGGCAGGACATAGCGTTCAACGAGAATGCACCGATTACCAATCATCAGGTGAGCATTCAAGGCGGCAATGAAAAAGCCACTTACTATCTGTCTCTGGGTCGTTTTGCCCATGACGGAATCCTGGGCGGCAATTTCGGCGTATCCAACTATGACCGCTGGACGATTCGCGCCAACAACGAGTATGAAATTTTCAAAGTCGAATCCCGCAACTTTCTGAACCGCGTGAGAGTAGGAATGAACACCACGTATTCGCGCGCAAACAACACCAGTATCGGCAACAACGATATTTTCGGTACCGCGCTTGCGAGTGCGCTTGCCATGCCCCCAAATATTGCTCCCTATCTCAGTGAAGAAGAGGGGAAGGCATTGCAGGCTCAGCGCCCCACTGCACTGATGCACGATGGAAAAGTGCTGGCGCTTTCGCCGGTGGACTTTCAGGAAATACGTAACCCGCTGGCAATTTATCTGCGTCCCAACAAGCAAACCAACGACGAAGACAAATTTGTCGGCAGTTTCTGGGGAGAAGTTGACATCCTGCCCGGATTGCTTTTCCGTTCCAATTTTGGCTTCGACCTTGCTTTCTGGGGCAACGAAGGATACCGTTTTCCGTACTTCCAGTCGTTTAACACCACAGGCGCCAACGACGACGACCCGGCACAGTCGCAAGCCTGGGCGGAAATGAATCGCGGTTTTACCCGGCAGATTGACAATACGCTGACCTACAATTTGCGGATTAACGAACATTCGCTCACGCTGCTTGCCGGTCAATCCGCTATTGATTACATCCGGAAAATGACCAACGCCAGAGGTTACGATTTGAAAGCCTACGACCCGCACCTGGCTATCATCAACAATGCGCTTGCAGACCAAAGCGCAGGCGGCAGAAATGGCGGCGGCACCAAGGAGGCTTCGGCGCTGGCGTCCTATTTCGGACAAATCAGTTATAACTATGCCGAACGCTACATGCTTCAGGCTACAATTCGTCGGGACGGTTCCTACAAGTTCGGCGACAACAACAAATGGGGAAACTTCCCGTCCTTCTCGGTAGGCTGGAATGTATGGAACGAACCCTATCTTCAATCTGCCAAACCCAAATGGTGGGATGCGCTGAAACTGCGCGGCTCGTGGGGTATCAACGGTAGCGACCGTATCGGAGACTGGGCTTACATGGCTTTGATGGAAAGCAATCTGAACTACTATTTCAGCGATGAGTTGTACACCGGTATCAGCGCCGGACGTCTCCCCAATCCGAATATTCAGTGGGAAGAAAGCCGGCAAACCGACTTGGGCTTTGATGCGGTATTCTTACGTTCCTCGCTCACATTTACATTCGACTGGTATAAAAAACGCACCATCAACATGTTGCGCGACGCTGCCAATGTTCCCGGTTATACCGGACAGAACGCTCCGCGCGTCAATGCAGGTATTGTGGACAACACCGGAGTAGATTTTGACTTGGGGTACCGATTCTCGCCCGTAAAGGATTTGCACATCGGTGTCAGAGCCAACGCCTCGTATAATAAAAACACAATTGTTGACTACGGCAACGCAACCGGCGAAAACCAGGTAGGCGGTGGAATCGGCGCGGCAGGTCTCAGTAACTTTATCTACCAGCGTAACGGATTTCCCAATCCTTTCTACTATGGTTTTGTAACCGACGGAATCCTTCAGACGCAGGCGGAAGCCGACGCATACAATACCCAATTCGGTACGAGTCTGAGTCCGGGTGACGTAAAATTCAAGGACATATCCGGTCCTGACGGCGTGCCCGACGGCAAAATTACCGACGGTACTGCTACCGAACCCGGCGACCGGACAATGATCGGCAAGCCTGTTCCCGACTGGACGTATGGTCTTACACTGACAGCCGATTACAAGGGTTTCGACCTGTATGCGTTCTTCCAGGGCGTGCAGGGCGCCGACGTATTCGATTTGACCCGGCGTTCCGATGTGCCGAAGGCGAACCTTACAACCGAGTGGCTCGAGCGCTGGCACGGCGAAGGCACGTCGAACACTTACCCGCGCCTGGTTTCGGGAAACTCGAACTCCAGCAACTGGCGGGCGTCAGACCTCCTTATCAAGGATGCTTCGTTTACCCGTTTGAAAAACCTTCAGATAGGTTATACGCTTCCGCGCAAGATTACTCAAATTGCCAATGTTGAAAGCCTGCGCATCTGGATAGGCGGCGAAAACCTTCTCACATTTACCAAATACAACGGATACGATCCTGAAATAGGTTCCGAAAACGGATTCTCCAGAATGGGAAACTACCCGCAGGCGCGTACCTATAATGTTGGTTTGGGAATAACATTTTAATTCCATGATCATAAAAATATATTGAAAATATGAAAAAATATAAAATAATTATCGCTATCGTCGCGTTGAGCGGAATCTTGTCTTCCTGTGGCGACGACTACTTGAAACTTTATCCTTTTACCGACGTTGTGGCAGGTGCGCCGGCAACAAGGGACATTATCGAGCAAAACATAACCGGATGCTATCAAATCCTGTATTTCGACTGTTTTGCCAGCGGTCTGTGGATGCCTGTAAATGGATTCTACGACGGCTTGGCAGACGATATTTACACCGGTGGAGAACATGCCGGAGACCAGCCGCATTTCCAGCGTGCCGCAACCTATACGTCTTCGCCCTCGCTGGATCCTCCCTCCGGTTGGTGGAGCATATTCTACGCGGGGTTGAAACGTTGCAACGGCGCCCTCAATACCATAGAGAACGCCGTGGATGTATCGCCCACACAATTGGCGCAGATGAAAGCGGAAGTGCTCACGCTGCGTGCATATTATGTTCACTGGCTCTGGAAAGGATACGGAAATATTCCGTATTTTGAAAATATATGGACGGAAGAACCTTTCACGGCTCCGCAATACAAGTTTGAAGATATTTATCAGGAACTCCTTGCCGACCTCGATGAAGCCATCAATACCGCCGATTTTCCCATGACGACAACAGAAAGTAATCGCGGACGTGTTACCAAGGCAATGGCAATGATGACAAGGGCGCGGATAGTGCTTTACTACAAAGACCAGTCGAGATATGCCGAAGTATTGAACGATATGAAAACCATTATCAACAATGGCGCTTACAAACTGGTTACAACTGCCGGAGCCAACAACTTTACCGGTCTTCAAGGCAGTAATGACGGAGCCAACTCTCCCGCCACAACCAATCCGTTCGAATGGATATTCCTGCGCGACGGCGAATTTAGCAGTGAAAGCATTTTCGAGGTAAACCACAAGTCCGACCCCGCAAAACAGTGGGGCAACGCATGGACAGGCGTCGCCAACTATAATCCCCGCTTCACGGCGCCCCGCGAAGCCGCCTCCGACAAGACATTCCAGACGGGATGGGGATTTTGTCCCGTGCGTCCGGATGCTTATGCCATATTCGACGCCGACGACTATCGCCGGGATGCTACCGTATCGAATTGGGGAACCGGAAACGGCAGCGGCTACCAGAACACCGGCTTGTGGCTCAGAAAATACGCGGCACGCTGGGGATACAATGTAGGTACACGTGGCGACCGCGATTTGGGCTTTGAAAACAACAAGCGCATCTACCGCGTAGCCGAAGCATACCTGAATGCCGCTGAACTCGAACTGGTCGCAGGTGGCGGTCAGGGCGCAGCCCAGCCTTTTCTGGATGCTATTCGCGACCGCGCTTTTGGCGATACCGGGCACCGCATCCCCGCAACGCTGAACAATATCAAACTGGAACGCCGCAAGGAATTTTTCGGTGAAGGACTGCGTTTTTGGGATTTGCTGCGCTGGGGAAGCGATGAAAACGACAGACCCATCGCAACAGTGCTCTCGACCAATAACGAATATCAAACACGTACCTGGAACGACAGCAGAAAGTTCCTGCCCATTCCGCAAAACGAAATTGAAAGAGTGGCCGGGACGGACAATGAACTGCAACAAAATCCGGGATATTAACAATCATAAAAAATTATTTCCATGAAACAGATAACAAAATTTATATACATGGCGTTCGCCGCAGTCCTGGCGCTGACGGCTTGCTCGCCGGACGACGACCACAATCTGGGAGATGTTAACATCACGGCAGAAGCGTTTACATTCGACATGACTCCCGGAAGCGATGAATTTACCTACAATTTTGCCTTTGTCCTGAACGTTAAGCCGAGCAATGTCTATACGGTCGAAATCGTTTTCGGCGACGGAAAATCCGTAAAATCAACCCCGACGGGAAACCACGAATACGTCGTACTGGCGGGAACCTATACCGCCAACTGCATCGTAACCTTGCCCGACGGCACGGCGCTCATCAAGGAAAAAGTCATCACCATCGCCAACGACAATCCCAAGGCGCTGGTGGATGATACAAGAAGCCTCCAATATGCCCTGACCGGCGGAAAAGCCAATACTGAGGGTAAAGGATGGATATTTAAAACAGACGGTTATTCGGGTGTCGGTCCCGGAAATGCAACAGGACTTCCTTCGGGAGGCGACAGATGGTGGTCATTCCTCAATGCAGCCACGGCAAACGACGTCATGACATTCAAACCGGACGGCATCAGTACAAACGGAGCGTATGTTTATGAAAACAATGGAGATACGCACTGTAATGAAAAAGTCGGCGGAGAATTTCCCGATGGAAACCTTACAGGTTCATTTGTTACGGTAAATTATACTCCTCCGACGGATGCAACATGGGAAATCGTTTCAAGGGACGGCAAACAGTACCTTGTAATCAACAAAGGATTCCTGGGTTATGCCGTTTTCCCGACAGATTTGCAAAAAACCGAATACGAAGTAATGAGTTTCTCTCCGACTGAAATCATCGTAAGAGCTCCGGAGGGCGGCAATGCGTGGTATTACAATCTGGTTCCGTCAGGCACTGTTGCCGAAGATCCTTTATTTGGCTTAGGTTCCAAAACATGGGTCGTGGATTCAAATAACGACCGCGTGGAGGAAGTGAAGGCTGCATTACCCGCTATTGCAAGTTTGATTAACGGACACATGGGCTTAGGTCCCATGGATGGCGGCTATCAGCAATGGTGGGCGGCGCCTGCCGGTGATAAGGCGACGGCGTTTCCGAATCTTTACAGTTCCACCTATACCTTTGCTTCCAACGGCGATTTGACGATCGTAACGGGAGGAGAAGGATATGGACGTAAAGCCTGTATGGACAAGGGCGGATTTGCGCCTACCGTTTTCCAGCAGGAGGATGCGTTGTTCCCCTATGACGGAGGTACTTATACCTACACAAGAGCAGGTGATCAATTGACGATTTCGGGTAACGGTTTTCTGGTATATTATGCCGGAGAACAAACCTATGATATTGTTTACCTGTCTGAAACAGCGTTATGCGTAAGAGTTAAAAATACAACCGAAGGACAGGATTGGGTATTTATCCTTACCCCCGAAGGAGGAGTAACACCGCCCCAGCCCGGCGAAAACTGGGTGGACGTAAACAGTGATGATAACCTGTGGAAAGGCGTGAATTTCACGAATACATTCTTTACTGCTCACGGCGATGCCTGGGAGACTCTTCCTAATCCTACGCTTACAATCAACGGCACGGAATATTCCACCAGTTTTCCGGATGCGACGAACCTTCAATGGCAAAATCAAATTGCATTTGTAACGGACAATGTAACAACCGTACCAACGGAGAAATACGATTTCCGCGTAACATTGAATGCATCAAACGACATCAAACAGGTAACGGTAAAATTGACACAGGCAATCAACAGCGACAATGACGCTGTTTACATCTTCACGCACAGAGTTGATTTGACTGCCGGCGAAGACATTGTTGTGGCATTGACCGATATGGAGGGAAAAGACATGGATCCGGCAAAACTGGTCTTTGATTTCGGAGGCAATCCGGCAAATACGGATGTTGTGATTAAGGATATTATCCTGCAAAAGCATCGCGAATAATTAATTGATTAAATTAGGGAAGCCGCTCTTCCGGGAGTGGCTCTCTTTTTCAAATAAACATGAAAAGTAGTTTTTCTCATATTTTGATATTGTTTATGCTGTTGGTCGGGTGCGGTTCCGATGACCCGTCACCGGAGCCACCCCCGCTGCCAACAGAGGTCTATCTGTCGGTCAACCCGGGTGAATTGGCTTCTCCGTTGAGCGGAGGTTCCCTTAGCATAACGGTCATATCCGGTACAAGTTGGGAAGTTTCGTCCGGTGCGGAATGGTTGAGTACTTCGGCAAAATCGGGCGGAGCGGGCAATGTCTCGGTTTCGATAACGGTTGCAGCCAATTATACCGGCGCCGACCGTTCGGCTGAACTGACTTTTACCGCCGGTTCGGTCAGCAAGAAATGCACGGTCAGCCAGGACGGAGAAATCACGCTGTCGCTCGGCTCTGAAGATATTACCATCCGGGCAGATGGAGGTTCCCAAAACGTAACGGTAGCGTCCAACATGGAGTGGGCGGTTTCCACCGGTGCAACGTGGCTTACTTTCTCTCCCCAATCGGGCGCCGCGGGAAACAGAAGCATTTCCGTCTCGGCTGCCGGCAACTATACCGGAGCCGTTCGCACGGCGGAATTGACTTTTACGGCGGGCGCGGTTACCCGGAAATGTACGGTCAGTCAGGATTTCACCGAACTGCCCAACTATGTCCCCGACGGGTACAGCATCGTCTGGCAGGACGAATTTGAAAGTTCCTCCCGCATGCCCGACATGCAGAAATGGTGGTACGAAACCGGCAATCACGGCTGGGGCAACAATGAACTCGAAAACTACATCGCCGGAGCAAGGGGACAGGACACCTGCGCCTTGATTTCCGACGGCGTTCTCAAAATCATCGCCAAAAAAGTCGGCTCGGAAGTATTGTCCATCCGCATGAATACGGACGAAAGTTGGACTTACGGCTACTTTGAAGCGCGCATGAAACTGCCAAGCGGCAGAGGCACGTGGCCCGCCTTCTGGATGCTTCCGAAAAACTTTCAGAACTGGCCCGGCGACGGCGAAATAGACATCATGGAAGAAGTCGGCTACGACCCGAACCGGGTGTCGAGCACAATTCACTGCCAGGCATACAACCATTCCAAGGGTACGCAGAAAGGCGCGTCCCGGTTTGTCGCCACGGCGCAGACGGATTTTCACATCTATGCGGTCGAATGGACGGAAGATTACATCTACGGGCTGGTGGACGGCGTGCGTTATTTCACCTTTGAAAACGACAAAAAGGGAAACAATGATACCTGGCCCTTCAACGTGCCGTTCTATCTGAAACTCAACCTCGCATGGGGCGGAGACTGGGGTGGCGCACAAGGTGTGGACGAAAGCGTTCTACCTGCTACTTATGAGATTGATTATGTGAGGGTTTATCAGAAGTGAAAGATCTTTTCACCTCTCCCCTGCCCCTCTCCACAGGAGAGGGGATAAGTAGCAAGGGCGACGTCGGGTTTATCCCCTCCCTTGTGGGGAGGGGTAGGGGAGAGGTCAGAATCTTCAAATTCTCAAATCTTCAAATTTTCAAATAAAAAAAGAATTACACCTATGAAAAATATTTTTGCCATCTTCCTGTCTGTCTGCTTTTTGCCGGGGATAAATCCCAACGCTTCGGCACAGGATTATTTTCTCCGGGCGGAAGGGACGAAAATCGTTGACGGAAGCGGCAATGAGGTCTTGTTGCGCGGCATAGGGCTGGGGCAATACATGCTGATTGAGCCTTACATGTGGGGCATCAACAGTCCCAAAAACAACAAGAGCGATACGCAGCAAGCCATTCTGAAATCCCTGGCGCAACTGACCGGATGGGACAACGTCAATGCCTTTCTGGATGAATACCGCAAAAACTACATGACCGAAGCCGACGTCCGGATGCTGAAGGAAGCCGGTTTCAACTCCATACGACTGCCGATGCACTACAATCTGTTCATCGAAGAAGACGCGGCGGACAATACATTCCGGGAAAAGGGATTCGGGATGATTGACAACCTGCTGGAGTGGTGCAGGAAGCACGAAGTCTGGCTGATTCTCGACATGCACGCCGTACCGGGCGGTCAAAGCACGGACAAAGCCATATCCGACCAGTATTCTCCCGGCTTGTGGGACGGAAATGCCAGCGGCACCGCCGCCCTGTACCAGACCAAACTGATTGCGCTCTGGAAGGAAATCGCCCGCCGCTATGCCGGTGAGGAATGGATCGGCGGCTACGACTTGATCAACGAAATCATGTATTATCCTTCGCGAAACCTGGCGCCCGAAATACGCAGTTTATATGAACGAATCACCGCCGCCATCCGCGAAACGGACACAAAACACATTCTTTTCATCGAAGGAAACGGCTACGCGAACGACCACGCCGGTCTGACGCCACCCTGGGATGACAATATCGTATATAGTTTCCACCGCTATTGGTCGGGCAACCGCCAGTCGGACATTCAATACATGTTGAATATGCGGAATCAGCAGCAGGCACCTGTCTGGATGGGCGAAAGCGGCGAAAACTCCAACACGTGGTTCACCGCCGCCGTCGAATTGCTCGAAACCAACGACGTGGGCTGGGCTTGGTGGGCTTATAAAAAACTCGGCAACATATCCGGAATCGTCAGCGTGCCCCGCCCCGACGGTTGGAACAGCCTGCAAAGTTTCCTGGAATCTTCGACCGACAACAGCGCGTCGCTGGGATTGAATGCCGAAAAGGTGAAAACCGTTTTGATGGGCTTGGCTGAAAATGTAAAACTGGAAAAATCAAAAATTAATATAGACGTCGTCCACGCCTTGATGGAGCAACCGTTCAACAACGACACCAGACCCTACGGAGCCAACGAACTGCCCGGACGGCTGAACGCCATCGAATACGATCTGGGAAGAAACGGTTTTGCCTATAACGAAACCGGACTTCTATCGCGGGAATCAACCAACGCAGGCGCCTACAACGAAGGATGGGTCGGACGCAACGACGCCATGGACGGCGAAGCAAACACCGACCCCGAAAGCAACGGCTTCAATCTCGGCTGGCTTGCGTCCGGAGAATGGCTCAACTATACGGTGAACGTCCTGAAAACGGGAAAATATAAAGTGAAAATGAAATATGCCGTTCCCGGTACGGGCAATATGACGCTCAAGTTGAACAACATACCGGTTTTCTCCTTTTTTGCCTTGCCAAACACCGGAGCCTGGAATGCTTACCGATGGATTGAACCGGGCGAAATCGAAATGTCTCAGGGGACAAATGTTATTCAGGTATATGTGTACGGCGGGTTTAACTACAGCCTGCTTGATTTTGAATACACGGGAGCGACCGGAACATTGCCGGTGGGAGGCGAGGAATTTGATTTCAAGTCCATTGCTCCGAACCCCGTAACCGCAAACGCCTCTTTCATGTATTCCTTGCCGGAAGAAGCGGATTGCATAACTTTCCACATTTATAATATGCAGGGCGCATTGGTGGAAAGGATGAAAATAAACCGTGTCCTTGCAGGACAGCATACTTTCAGATATGTGAATCAAGGGCTGTCTCCCGGCATTTACCAGAATCAAATGCAAGTGGAGAAAGCCGGAAAAGTGATGTACGAAAAAACGTTGAAGATGATAGTAGAATAGACACCTCTCCCCTGCCCCTCTCCACAGGAGAGGGGATAAGTAGCAAGGTCGGCGACGGGCTCATCCCCTCCCTTGTGGGGAGGGGCAGGGGAGAGGTGAGAAAATTAAACAAAATAGACATGAAACAAGTAAACACCAAATCATTGCTGATAACAGCAATCCTCTGCATGGCAGGCGTTACTGCCTTTGCACAAACCGGCGTGGAGAAGCGCGTCGAAGACCTTCTCGCCAAAATGACGCTGGAAGAAAAAATCGGTCAAATGAACCAACTCAGTTTCTTCACCGTGGACGACAAGGCAATCGCACAATTCAGCGAAGACGACATGAACACGTTCCTCGTCCGCATGGGCGTTGCCGGAGGCGCGGGACAAAAGCAACCGACCGACATGTCGAAAGACGAAAAGGTGGCGCTGATGCGCTCCGCAGCCGACAAAATGCTGAACGACAACTTCGTGCAACCCATCAGGGACGGTCGAATCGGTTCCCTGCTGAACATCATAGACCCCGAAATGATCAACCGCCTGCAAAGGACGGCTATCGCGGAAAGCCGACTGGGAATCCCGCTGATTATCGGGCGCGACGTGATTCACGGTTTCAAAACTATTTTTCCCATACCGCTTGGTCAGGCGGCTTCTTTTGACCCCGCGATGGTGGAACAGGGCGCACGTATCGCCGCCATCGAGGCGCGCTCCACGGGTGTAAATTGGACATTCGCCCCCATGCTTGACATCTCTCGCGATGCACGCTGGGGGCGTATTGCCGAAAGCCTTGGCGAAGACCCGTACCTCGACGGCACGCTCGGCGCCGCCATGGTACGCGGTTTTCAGGGCAACGGCAATCTGCAAGATCCCAACGCCTTAGCCGCTTGCGTGAAGCATTTCATCGGCTATGGCGCAGCCGAAGGCGGACGCGACTACAACAGCACGAATATCCCCGAACGGCTACTCCGCAACGTCTATCTCCCGCCCTTCCACGAGGCGATCAAGGCAGGCGCCGCAACGTTGATGACTTCCTTCAACGACAATGACGGCGTCCCTGCGTCGGGTAACGGATTCATCCTCAAGGACATTCTTCGGGACGAGTGGAATTTCGACGGTTTCGTCGTCTCCGACTGGGCTTCCATGACCGAAATGATGGCGCACGGCTTCGCCGAAAACGACAAAAACGTCGCCGAAATCTCCGCCAACGAAGGCGTGGACATGGAGATGGTCAGCGGGACGTATGTCAAATATCTGCCGGAACTGATAAAAGAAGGCAAAGTTTCGCCGGAAGCGATTGATAACGCCGTCCGCAACATCCTGCGGGTCAAGTTTCGGATGGGACTGTTTGAAAATCCGTATGTGGCGACGGACAAGGCTTCCGTTTTCTATGCCACAGACCACCTGGCAGCCGCCCGCAAAGCCGCTGTCGAATCGGCTATCCTGTTGAAAAACAACGGAATATTGCCGCTTTCCGAAACGCAGAAGATCGCCGTCATCGGTCCCATGGCAGACGCGCCGCACGACCAGATGGGCACGTGGTGCTTCGACGGCGACAAAACGCATACCGTTACGCCCGTCGGCGCATTAAAATCTGATTACAAGCATATTCAATACGTTTATGAACCTGCGTTGAAATTCTCCCGCGACAAAGACACCACCGCTTTTGCAAACGCGCGCAAAGCCGCTTCAGAAGCCGATGTGGTCATCGTTTTCGCGGGCGAAGAATCCATCCTTTCGGGCGAGGCGCATTCCCTGTCCAATCTCAATCTGATAGGCGTCCAGTCCGAATTGTTGCAAGCAGTAAAGAATACCGGCAAACCGGTTGTTTTGGTTATTATGTCTGGCAGGCCGCTCGCGATTGAACGCGATTTACCGTATGCCGACGCCGTCCTTTTCAATTTCCATCCCGGAACAATGGGCGGTCCGGCGATTTTAGACTTGCTCTTCGGCAAGGAAAATCCGAGCGGCAAACTGCCTGTTACCTTCGTTCGCGAAGCCGGGCAAATCCCCATGTACTACAATCATAACAGTACCGGGCGCCCGGCCCCCGACAAGGTAATGACACTGGACGAAATTCCGCTCGAAGCCGGACAGACTTCGCTCGGCAATACGTCGTTCTATCTCGATTCGGGCAAAGACCCGCTGTTCCCGTTCGGTTACGGACTGTCTTACAGTACATTCGAGTATTCGGGACTGAAACTCTCCGCTTCCGAAATGTCCGTAACAGGCTCGCTGACAGCCTCCGTTTCCGTCAGGAACACGAGCGGACGCGACGGTACGGAAGTCGTGCAGTTGTACGTGCAGGACGTTGTCGGCTCCATCGCCCGTCCGGTCAGGGAATTGAAAGGTTTTCAACGTGTTTTCCTGAAAGCGGGCGAAACGAAAACCGTTGATTTCGACCTGAAAGCCGAAAATCTCGCTTTCTTCGGACGCGATTTCGTAAAGAAAACCGAACCCGGAGCGTTCAACCTCTGGATCGGCGGCAACAGCAACGCTACCTTAAAAACAACATTTAACGTGCAATAAACGGATAATTATCAGGATGTTATATCAATAATGAAATCAGATAAAATAATTTCGCTCCCCGGAGCAGAACTGTCAAGTTTTATTCCCGTTAGGGAATACCGCTCGGTAGAAAATGTTTCCCGCTGTCGGTTGCATTCCATACGGAATGCATCCTGTGGTTGGATAACCATTCTACCGAGCGATACATTCCTAACGGAATGCACCCATAATAACACCAAATTTATATTAAAACTTGACAACCCTGCTTCAATGGAGGGAAATTTGCCGTTAACGCCAAATATATGTCTATATAAACTTACCGATATTAAATTCTATCATTTATGAAAAAGATAATCTTACTATTACCTGTTTTATTATGGGTCGGCTGCAATCAACCGACAACCAGGGAAACGGCTGTAGCCAACCGTTTTATCGGCGTCAACGGTCCCGATCTCGTAACGCCCGACGGCGAAAAGTTTTTCATTCAGGGCATCAACCTCGGAAACTGGCTGAATCCCGAAGGCTACATGTTTCGTTTCGGCAATGAAGCAAGTTCCTACCGACTTATCAATGAGGCGTTTTGCGAATTGGTCGGACCGGATTTCACACGCCGTTTCTGGAACGAATTCAAGAAAAATTACATCACCGAGCCTGACATTGCCTACATCCGTCAGACAGGCATGAATTCCATCCGCATACCCTTTCATTATAAACTGTTTACGGACGAGGATTACATGGGCAAAACGGCTTCGCACGACGGTTTTCAATACATTGACAGCGTGGTGGAATGGTGCCGCAAGCATAATCTGTACGTCATTCTCGACATGCACGACGCGCCCGGCGGTCAAACAGGCGACAATATTGACGACAGTTACGGTTTCCCGTGGCTGATGACCGACGGGGACAGTCAGCAACTGTTCTGTTCCATCTGGAAAGAGGTAGCCGAACATTATGCCAACGATACGGTTATTCTTGGCTACGACCTTCTGAATGAGCCGATTGCAACCTACTTTCCCGATTCGGCATTTCATTTGAACGACCTCCTCGAACCGCTGTATTTCCGCTGCATTGATTCCATCAGAACGGTTGATAATAACCATATTATACTGCTTGGCGGTGCACAATGGAACAGCAATTTCCGCATTTTCAAGGATTCCCGGTACGACGATAAGTTGATGTACACCTGCCATCGCTATTGGTGCGACACGTTGCAATCTAATATTCAGGATTTTGTAGATTTCCGGGACAGCGTAAACCTGCCGCTTTACATGGGCGAAACGGGCGAAAACACGTTTGAATGGATCGCCGCCTGGACGCGCCTGATGAACAGCAATAACATCGGCTGGCACTACTGGCCCTACAAAAAGATGGATTCCGACCGCTGTATGATGAACATTCCCAAGCCCGAAAACTGGGACGCCATCATCGAATACACGAAGCAAGACCGCAGTTCGTTTGCCGCAATTCGCAAAATACGCCCCGACCAGGCTATCGTGCGCAAAGCCATGACCGACCTGCTCGAAAACATGAAATTCGCCAACTGCCGGAAAAGCG
>JAITMT010000084.1 GCA_031277235.1 Tannerella sp. | reverse complement strand
TTTAATTTTTTTGTTATTGTCTGATGTGGCTCTAAACCGTCAGTGTCTATTACTTTTCAAGATTAACGAATGGACATTTCTAAAAATCCCACCCACCACATTCCCGTCGTTGCGGGCTTGACCCGCAATGACGTTTGCTTTTAGGCTTTTTAAAAAAACAGCCTCTATTTATTTTACCCATTTCAGGAGTTGCGCAACAGACACTCTTGTTAACTACCGTATTTTTCGTCACATTTTTACGATTTTTTTTATAACTATGCCTTTTTTTGTCGCTATCTGTACAAAGTATATTCCTGCTGTCAAATGAGAGATATCAAACATCGTGTTTTTTGTACTAAAAAGTTTAACGCCAGACAAGTTGTAAATTGAAATTAGTTGAATATTTTGTTCTTCATTTGTGAGATGCACTTGCCCTAAAGTTGGATTGGGATAAACTGAAATTTCCGACAACACGAAATTATCTATTGAAGTAGGTTGGGAAACATTTTTATACGAAGCAGTTGCTTTATGGGGCATAGCAAAATTAAAAGAAGACTGTCCGTTATTATATTGGAAAATTACACCGTCATTAACCGGTTGCCATCCTCCACCTGCCCACTTCCAACTTTCAGATATAACACAGTTATTGTTTTCATCAAACGTCCATAATCTTTGAATATTATTTGTCCATGCATTATTTTGCCAGTTTTGAACCAATTGGCTAATCATGTTATTGTTCTCATCATAAACATTAATGTCTTGTTGTGAATTTATCCATGAATTATTTTGCCAGTCTTTGGTCATAAAGTTTATACATTTGTTTCTCTCATTGTAAGTCCAATTAATTAATTGAATATTTATCCAAGTGTTATTTTGTCCGTTTTGAAACAGTTGGCTTAAAATGTTATTGCTATCATCGTAGATATAAGAAAATTGGAACTGATTTATCCATGTGCCGTTTTGCCAACTTTGGTAAGATTGGCTTATCATGTTATTGTTATCATCGTAGTTCATTGAGCCTTGTTGACCATTTATCCATGTACCATTTTGCCATAATTGCCAAAAATCGCTAATCTTGTTATTGTTGTCATCATAAGTATAAGTGCTTTGCTGGTAATTTACCCATGTGTTATTGATCCAAAATTGAGTTAACAGGCTTAAACGGTTATTGTTGTCATCGTAACTATAAGTCCACAATTCGTAATTTACCCACATGTTATTTTGCCATTCTTGCCATAAATCACTTATCATGTTGTTATTATCGTAAATATAAGTGTTTTGCTCGTAATTTATCCATGTGTTGTCTCCCCAAAATTGGTATAAATGGTTTAACATATTATTGTTGTCATCGTAGGTATAAATGTGTTGTTGGTAATTTACCCATGTGTTATTTACCCAAATTTGAAATAATTCACTTAGTTTGTTATTATTGCCATCATAGCCATAAATTAATTGTTGACGATTTATCCATGTATTGTTTTCCCATCCCTGGAAAAGGCTTTGTGTCAGAAAACCTTGTAAATTGTAATTGTAAATATTTCGACCTATTGCATGTTCCGATTCTGCTAAAAATAGATATGCCGTATCCGGTTCCCACCAATCCTCTCCTGAGTTTGTTTTTTTTAGTATCGGCAATTGAGTAGGTTTTTCCAATTCCGAATGTTCAAAATGCGTAACTCTTCGATCAAATCTCTCACGGGAAGTGATATTATTTTGTGCTGTGGTGGCTAAAAATCCTGCGAGCATCAGCACCGTGCTTAATAATGATATTCTTTTCGTCATGATAACAATTATATTACGTTTATATTCTTTCAATCTGTGTTCTGCCAAGTCTCACTGCGCTATCCCGATATGGCAGATAACCCATAAAGATCCGCAAAAATACAACTCTTTTTCCTGATCTGCAAAAAAATACTGACATTATTGCCAAATAACAGAAAAGACAGGACGAAAAAAAACGAAGCCTCATAGTGAAACTTCGTTTTTCCTTTCAATTAATCAACCTTTTGAAACTTTTTTGTTGCTTACCGTAATTCGCGCTGTAGTAGCGTGCATACTGACGTATCAGTGCAATTGTTTCGGCGCGCGGCTCGGTATAAATTTCTTTCGTTGCGACCCTTTGCGGCGTCGGAACATGCATAGCGGGTATAAAATTTGTCATAGGCAAATGTTTTTAAATTGATTTCAATATAAAAACGCACCCGATTGTATATTATTGTATCCGACCGGAAAAATTTTTCAGAATGAGAGCGAAATGTGATTTTCGTCCGCCATTTTGCGCATGTTCATCAACGCATAGCGGGCGCGCCCAAGCGCCGTATTGATGCTGACTCCCGTCATGTCGGCAATCTCCTTGAAACTCAAATCCTGATAGTAGCGCATTTCCAGCACTTCGCGCTGACTGTCGGGCAGATGACGCAACAACTTCTTGATATCGTCATACACCTGCTCCTGAATCATTTCGTCCTCGATGTTCGTGTCGCAGAGTTTCATGTCGTTGAACAGATCCACCTCCATTTCGTCGTTGGAAACCGTGTTTTCGCTGCGTTCCTGACGGAAATTGTCAATGATCAGATTGTGCGCCAGACGCATGATCCACGCTTTGAACTTGCCGTTTTCTTGGTAGCGTCCCTGTTGAATGGCGACGATCACCTTCAGGAATGTCTCCTGAAAAATATCTTCCGTCAAATCGCGGTCGCGCACGGTGTAGAAGATATAAGAGTGTACCGCCCTTTTATATCTGTTCAACAAAATATCGAATGCAATGTTATTTCCACAAGCATACAATTCAACCAACGCTTCGTCGGTCATAGTCTTCAAATTGTCCATTACTTAATCTATTTATTATTACGAAGTAATGTATATGCTATAGGCAGTTATCTTTTTATATTAAACAATTTTTTATTAATTCACCCTGCAAAGTAACATCTTATTTTGCAAGTTTACAAATTTTTTGAAGACATTTTGATGAAAAAGCGGGGATTTTTGTACAAATTCCCGCCTTTTCGGTACAAAGTCCGTGTTTTTTCAAATCAGGCTTGACAATCCGTAAGGATGGAATCGTCCGGAAAAAAGCACACAGACGGGGATGTGAGGAAAATTTATTGTACCGTAAACCGGTAACTCCCCTGCATCACCTTCACTTTCAACCGTCCGTTTTCAACGCCCAAACTTTCAACGCCCGGAGCGTTTTCGATGGCTTGACCGCTTTCCGTGACGGCGGAATTGTCGGAGACCGGAATATATACCGTCGCATAACTGCCTGTCGGGACGGTAACATTCATTTCCAAACGACCGGCATTCCTTTTCACTTCGGAGACGACTTTCCCGTAGGGCGTCATGTTCGAATAATACGCTTCGTCCAATTTTTCCGGCAAATCGGGACGGATGATAATGTGCTTGTATCCGGGTTCGTTCTCGTCTGTGTTCACGCCGGCAAGCGTCCGGTAAAACCAGTTCAGTCCGCCTCCGAACATCGGGTGATTGCGCGAGGATTGCCCGTTCCAATGCTCCCAGGATACGGTGGCTCCCTGTTCAATCCAATTGCCGTAACTTGGGAAATCGCGTTGGTTCATCGCTTCGTAGGCGACGTCATTCATCCCGTTGGCTGCGAGCGTCTCGAAGAGAAACTGCGTTCCGAATATTCCCGTGTTCAGATGTCCGTTGTATTTTTCAACAATTTCCTGACGTAGGGTATTCACCACATCGTTGTAATTTTCTTGCGGCACGCCCATCACCAGGGCAAAAACATTGCTTCCAAAATCGCCGTAGGTTTTATTTTCCGTATCGTAGAATTTTTTGTGGAAGGCTGCTTTTGCGTCGTTGGCAACGTTCGTAAAATGGACGAAATCATCCTGTTTATTTAGGGCTTTGGCTGCCCTTGCCGTAAAATCGGCACAGCGCCAGAGATAGAATGTATGCACGAGTTCTTCGGACGGAATGTTGAACGCCGGCGCCCAGTCGCCCAAATTCAGCCAGTAGTTCGGCTTGTCGGAATCCGGGTTTGTCTTTTGCGAAAACATCGTGCCGTCTTTTGTAAGCCAGGTTTGCATGTAACGAACCTGCTCCTGCATGGCGAAATAACTGTCTTCGAGCAATTTTTTGTCTCCATAGTGAACGTAAAATTCCCAGGGAATGACGTTCATGGCTGCTCCCCAGGGCACTCCGCCGCCACATCCGGGCTGCCAGGGGGCGCTGTTGGGAACGTAGCCCGTTTCGACGTTTTGTGCGTCGCGCATGTCGCGAATCCATTTTTCGTAGAATGCCGCAGCATCAAAATTGTGCATGACCGTAACGCACGAAACCTGCCCGTCGCCGGTGTAGGGAGAGCGTTCGCGGTGGGGACAGTCGCTGGCGATGCCTCCGTGCATGTTGTCGGACTGGCTTCGCCGCCAAATCGTATTAATTTCGTTGAACAGCGAATTGGACGTTCTAAATCCGGCTGAGATTTTCACGTCCGTATTGACCGCTTCGGCTGTCAGCATTTCGGGAGTCAGATGGTCTATTCCGCTGATAATCGCCCTGCTGAACACGTACCAGGTGAAGCGCGGAGCGTAAGATTCCTTTTTGTCTCCTTTGAAAATATATTTTTGCACGCCGAGCGGAGACTCGCAAATGTATTTCACGTCCAGCGTATCGCCCTTTTTGCCCTGAATATCCTTGAAATGTATCCAGCCGGAAATCTCCACGCCGAAATTGACTTCATACGTTCCGTCGTCGTTTTTGGTCAGGGAAACCGGCTGGAGGGTTTCCATCACCTTGTCGGTCGGGGCGGTATGGGCGGTCAGTTCGCCGGTTGGCGGCTGGCGCAGCACGGCGTTTTTCCATCCCGAATCGTCGCAGGCGGCGGTTGCCCAATCCTCCGTTTCGAGGTTGGCGTCGTAAATTTCACCGTCGTAAATGCCGTTCATCACAATCGGCGATTCCCCGACTTTCCACGTTTCATCCGAACAGATCACGTCTTTCGTCCCGTCCGCGTAGGTAATTTCTATCTGGCACAGGAAACGCGGCGAGCCGAACGGGGATACCCAGCGCAAATTGGTGCAGTCGTAAAAACCGTCGCCGAGGATGGCTCCCGCCACGTTTTGCTGCTGCCGGAGCATGTCCGTAATATCGTAAGCCAGATACATGACCCGGTGTCCCCTGAAATTGTTTGCAATGGTCAGGAGTTGAGGATATTCGATGCTTTCACGGTTGGAATAGTTTGTTAAATTCGGTACCAGACAATCGTCGCCCGCCTTTTTTCCGTTGATGTACAGTTCAAAAAAGCCGAGACCCGTAACGAAGGCTTTGGCGGAAACTACATTGTTCTTGACATTGAACGATTTGCGCAGGAAGGGAGCCGGAAGTTGCGGAGCAAGCGGTCGCCTTTCTCCGGTGGGAGTCAGCGCGGTGCGGGGTTCCTCGCCCTGCCACGGAGCGCCGATCCACTTTGCTTTCCAGTCGCCGGACGAAAGAAGTCCCATTCCCCAGCGGGCGGGCGCACTCCACGCCGACGCCACATCCTTGCTGTCCCAAACCGTCACGCGCCACCAGTAATCCTGCGCCGATTGCAGCGGGCTTCCCGCGTAGGAAACCAGGTAAGAGTCCGACGCCGGTACTTTTCCGCTGTCCCAAATATCGGCTTCCCCTTTCAACAATTTCTCTTTCGACGAGGCTACGCAAATTTGATAGGCTGTTTGATACTCTCCGCGGACTTTCTCCGAAATGGCTTCGTTGATCCACGACAGACGCGGAGTTGTTGCATCTACGACCGAAGGATCGGTCATGTATTCGCAGGTTAACTGCACCGGCTTGATATTGCCGCGCTCCGTGCAGGATGATAAGGCAAACATCGCGCACGACAGAAATATGCCGATGATTTGATAATTCAAATGTTTTTTCATGGTTCAAGTAAAATTAAAATCGGGGCAAAGGTAATGAAAGAAAATGAAAACTTGATTTTTATTGAATCTTGAAATTTAATATGCCGATATGAATTTTTTCCCGGTATCACTGGGAGCATATTGAGAAAATTCAAGATTGCCTTCTTCACTCGCGCAAGCCCGTTTTTCGATAAAAAAATCATGTTTTTCTATTAAATAGGAATTTTTGCTTATCTTTGCAATCCCAAATATTTAAAAATAAGACGTATGAAACAATTTTTTAAGATGTTTTTTGCATCTATCCTTGCTTTTTTTGTGGCGGCAGTCATCCTGTTCTTTGCAGGTTTTATCTTCACGGTAGGCGTTATTTCGTCTTTCGGGACATCAACGAAACCGACGTTGCCGCAGGCTAACGAAAATGTATTTAAACTTTCGCTGAACGGAAGTGTCCGGGAAGTTACGACTTCCAACCCGTTTAGCGGTCTATTCAGCAACGAAGAGACTCTGTCTCTGGATGATATCGTCAAGGCAATTCAAGTGGCGAAAGAAAATTCCAATATTCAGGGAATTTATCTGGACGCTTCGTATCTTGCCACCGGATCTGCCAATATTGACGTGATACGGAGGGCTTTACAGGATTTTAAGGACAGCGGAAAATTCGTTGTCGCATACGCAGACAGTTATACGCAAGGCTGTTACAATCTTTGTTCCGTTGCCGACGAAGTGTTTATGAATCCGATGGGAAACCTGAATCTGATGGGTTTTGCCTCGATGTCGGAATTTTACAAGGGATTGCTCAAGAAAGTGGGCGTCGAAATGATGGTTTTCAAGGTGGGAACCTATAAAGGCGCCGTTGAACCGTTTACAAATGAACGGCTTAGTGATGAAAACCGCGAGCAAATCACTTCCTATCAGCAAAGTATATGGAAAAATGTCGTGAAAAACATTGCTTCGGGACGGAATATTCCGGAGGAAACCGTCAATCTGTTTGCCGACAGCGGGTATATGTTTGCGTCGGCGCAAAAGGCTGTTGAACTGGGACTTATAGATGGATTGAAATATCGTGAAGACGTTGAAAATTACATCAAGGAAAAAGTGGGCGCCGACACGAAAAAGGAATTGAAAACGGTGAGTGTAAATAAATTAACAAGACTCTACAAACCGGCGAATTATAGCAGCAACAAAATTGCGGTCGTCTATGCCGAAGGTGATATTATGCCTTCCAGCATGGTATCCAAATATTCCGATAGAAATTACATTACGGAAGACCTTGTTGATGAATTGATTAAATTGAAAAACGACGATAACGTAAAGGCTATTGTGCTGAGAGTGAACTCTCCCGGCGGTAGCGGCTATGTTTCGGAACAGATTTGGAATCAGGTAAATGCCATCAAACAGAACAAGAAGATTGTCGTATCCATGGGCAATCTGGCGGCTTCGGGAGGCTATTATATTTCGTGCGCCGCCGATAAAATTGTTTCCGAGCCGAATACGCTGACCGGCTCGATTGGCGTTTTCGGGCTAATTCCCAATCTTACAGGCTTGTATGATAAATTGGACTTGAAAACCGACGTTGTGAAAACCAACAAATATGCGGATATGGGCGATTTGACGAGACCCTGGCGCGAAGACGAGAAACAGTTGATGCAGAACTATATAAATAACTTCTACGACATATTTTTAACCCGTTGTGCCGATGGACGCGGGAAGACCAAAGAGCAAATTGACAGCATCGCTCAGGGGCGTGTCTGGACGGGCGAACAGGCGCTTGAGCGCGGTCTCGTGGATGAGTTGGGCGATTTGAATCGTGCCGTCGAACTGGCTGCCGAACTCGCGAATCTGTCTGATTATGAGATAAAAAACGTTTCGACGACCACCGACCCGATAACCGAGTTTTTCAAAAAACAAATGGGCGACATGAAATCCTCCATCGTAAAGGATTTCATTGGTGAAGACGCCGAATTGCTGAATACGTTGCGGATGGTGAGGGAAACAGAGGGCGTACAGGCAAGATTGCCGTATGATTTTGAGTTTTGAATTTTGATATTTTGAATCGAAAAAACGCGGTCGTAAAAAGTATTTTAACCCCTTTTGCATGGTTGTATTATGTAATTGTAGGGTTTCGTAATATGCTGTTTGAGTGGAAGATACTTCCTTCTGAAAGGTATCCCTTGCCCGTCATTTGCGTGGGAAATATTGCGGTGGGAGGCACCGGGAAAACGCCGACTACGGAATATCTCGTCGAACTTTTACGAAAAGAGTACCGGGTGGCAACGTTAAGCCGGGGTTACAAACGGAAGACAAAAGGTTTTCTACTTGTAACAGAGCAACATACGTCTCTCGAAGTGGGCGACGAAGCCTGTCAGGTGAAGCAAAAATTTCCCGACATAACGGTGGCGGTGGACGCCTCCCGGCGGAGGGGTATTCAAAAATTGCTTGAATTACCTGAAAATGAGCGACCTGACGTAATTATTTTGGACGACGGCATGCAACATCGCTATGTTACGCCTTCGCTGACCATCATGCTTACGGAGCAATCCCGGATTTATTTTGAGGATAGCCTGTTGCCTGCCGGTAATCTGCGGGAGCCTGCTCGTGAGGTTTATCGGGCTGATATTATTGTTGTTACGAAATGTCATTCCATATTGAAACCGATTGAATTGCGGCTGATTGAAAAAAATATGCGGTTGATGGCGAATCAGCGTTTGTATTTTTCAACGATCGAATATGGCGGCATGAAGGCGGTATTTCCCGATAAAGCGCTGTATCCCTGCACTTTGCAGGAAATCAGTAAAAATGAAAATATCTTTTTGATTGCCGGAATTGCTAATCCACAGCCTTTTACAGAAAAAATAAAAACACATTCGGATAAGGTTACCGAATTTATTTTTTCTGATCATCATATCTTCAAAGAGGCTGATATTCAGAGTATGGAGCATGTTATGCAAAAGACTCCGGCGAATAACCGGCGAATCATCTGCACGGAAAAAGACGCCGTCCGGTTGAAATCGCTTGCCTGCCTGCCGGAATCCTGGAAATCCTGCCTGTATTTTTTACCGGTAAAGGCTGATTTTCTGTATGATAAGAAAAAAGATTTTGATGAAAGAATTATAAAACACGTATGTTCCACGATTAATATGATCCAGAAAAATGTCAAAAACTGAAATTGCAACATTGGGCGAATTTGGATTGATTCGCCGGCTGACGGAAAAAATAGAACTGAAAAATGCAAGTTCGTTGAAAGGTGTGGGAGATGACGCGGCAGTGCTTGATTATCAGGATAAAAGAGCGCTTGTAACGACCGATTTACTGCTCGAAGGCGTACATTTTGACCTGGTTTACGTGCCGCTCAAACATCTGGGCTATAAATCGGCAATCGTCAATTTTTCAGATATTTACGCCATGAACGGGCGACCGAAGCAAATCACCGTATCCATCGGCATTTCGAAGCGATTCAGCATAGAAGACATGGAGGAATTGTACGCCGGCATCAGGCACGCCTGCGACATCTACGGCGTTGATTTGGTGGGCGGCGATACGTCGGTTTCGATGACCGGCTTGACCATCAGTATTACCTGCATTGGAGAGGCTTCGGCGGATAAAATCGTTTACCGGAGCGGCGCCCGGGAAAACGATTTGATATGCGTTTCGGGCGATTTGGGCGCTGCCTATATGGGATTGCAACTGCTTGAACGCGAGAAAAATGTCTTCAAGGGCGAATCGGATTTCCAACCCGATTTCAGCGGAAAAGAATATTTGCTGGAACGCCAACTGAAACCCGAAGCCCGGAAAGATATTGTAGAAATACTTGAAAAAGAGAATATTATCCCTACTTCGATGATAGATGTTTCGGACGGACTTTCTTCGGAACTGCTGCACATTTCGAAGGAAAGTAATGTCGGAACGCGCATCTTTGAAGACCGTATTCCCGTTGATTATCAGACAGCTGTGATGGCTGAAGCATTCAATATGAATCTGATTACCGCCGCGATGAACGGAGGCGAAGATTATGAACTGCTTTTCACCGTTCCGCTCGGTCTGCACGACAAGGTTGAAGCCCTGAAAGGCGTGAAAATCATCGGGCACATCACGAAACCCGAATTTGGCAACGTCCTCGTCGGTCGCGACGGCGGTGAAATCGCCTTGAAAGCGCAGGGCTGGCAGTCGCTGTAAAATTTCCGTCATTTTATTTCATTATGAAAATACAATATCAATTCTCTTCAAAGCTCTGGAGAACAGCGGAATCGGGCGGCTGGTATTTTATTTCGTTACCGAATGAACTGTCCGAAGAAATCCGGGAAATGTTTAAAACGCAGGAAGAAGGCTGGGGCAGATTAAAAGCGCTGGCAAAAGTCGGGAAAACCGAGTGGCAAACCGCTATTTGGTTTGATACCAAGCACGATACCTATCTGCTGCCGATAAAAACCGATGTGCGTAAAAAGGAAAATTTAGCCATTGACCAAACGGTCGAGGTTGCGATTCATATCTAATGAGATTTGGAATAGGCTGACGGCGTCCCTGCTATAATGTGCGGGCAAACCGGCGGTATTTTTCAGTTTTTTAAGCCCTAAAAACTCAAAACCGCATTTTTGATAATAGTTGATAAGCCCCTTGTTTTCGCCAACCGTGTCCATTCTTATATACTTTTTGGCGTTTTCCCGGGCGTATTTTTTTGACCAGTTCACAATTTCTCCCACCAGATTTTGCCCTCTGAAAATGGGATTGGTCGAAATTCTGTGAATGTAAACGGCGGGCTCTTCATCTCTTTCTTCCCAGATTTGAGGGTCGCTGAAAGTTGTTGTCCAAACGCAGGCTATTTGATTGTTTATCAGAATTTTCCATTGTCTATTTTCGGCAATTTCCATTTCAATGAGTTCCTGTTCAAATTCGGGCCACAAAACGGCGCCTTTCACTTTTTGAA
>JAITMT010000078.1 GCA_031277235.1 Tannerella sp. | reverse complement strand
GCGATTTCTTCGAGTCCCGTGCCGATGGAATCGCGGTCGAAATAGTGCGCCCAAGCCGCTTTCAGACTTGCGTAAAAGTTCCGCGAAAAATCATAACGCAATACGGATGAGAGCCTTACGCCTTCTCCATAAAACGACGGAATGGAAAAACTGTACAGCAGATTTTTTTCGTAGGCGTAAATCCTTGAATTAAAGTCGTCTGTATTGAAATATGCCGCAAAAACATCTATTTTGAACGGTTTTTCGGCATTGTTGTATCCGAAATTCTGGGAAATCAGCCAGCCCTTGTTCGTATTTGCGCTGTTTTCGTAAAAACTGCGCTCGAAAGTGGTGCGCAGGTTGTAGTAGCGTGATGGTTTGTGCGAAATCTGCAAGCGAAAACGATGCGTGTCCGACGGCTCCAGCGTATTTTCGTTGCCTCTCAACCGGTTTTCTTCCCGCGAGCGGAAGCGGTAACGCACGGAAACCGTTGTATTTTTAATCTGCTTGTAATCAGCCTGAAGCATATATTCCCTACCCGACGAGGGCGCATCCACGCCAAATTTCAGCCACGGAAAACGGTAAAAATCAGCGTAACCGGTTAATCTCCAATGCGCCATCGGCGACCACTGGATGCTCAAATACACGCCTTCCTCGTTTTGAACAGTCGTATTTTGCGAAAACGAATTGCCGTAAAAAGCCTGATACTCAAGACTGTAATTGCGATACAAAATCAGGGCGTTGAAAACGGTTGAAACATTCCATTTCACGGCGTTGAGCGTTGCCAATGCGCCGTTTTGCGAAATCGCCGTTTCACCGAAAAACAGCAACCGCCTGTTTCTCAACGTATAATCAATACTGCCATTGAAATTTCGTTTTCCCCTGAAATAGAACAGATTATACGGTTGAGGCTCCGGTTCCACCGGTAAATTACCGAAAGAATACGTCAATGCCGTAATTCCAACCGAAAGATTGGAATTGAGATAGCGTACATTACCGCCAAAAGTTTGAATATCAATATTATACCGTTTATCCATATCGCTGACGGTACGGTGCATACCGTCGGTTTTAAACGACGTAATCGCCTCATTTTGAACGGTAGCATCTGCCTTGCGATAGGAATAAAAGGCGCTAACATCCAGGTTTCCAAACGCAACAGAAGAGGCTACGCCCCTAAAAAAATCGGTTTCGTTGGTCGAATAATGCCGCCTGAAACCGTAACTGCGCCGTTCTGCCTGCGCTATCACGCTGCTTCGCGACGGGCGGAAATCGTTGCTTACGACTAATCCCTGTCCGAATGAAATTTTGTAATCTCCTAAGGCTAAACTGCTTATCTTACCCATATTTTTCAAAAATACATGCGCGGAATAGAAATCATAGCCTTTATGCGCTTTTTGCAGAAACGATTCGCCCGCGTCTTTTTCCGCCGTCAAACCCGCCTGTATTTTGTCCTCAAACGTAAAGGAATAGCGGAACGACGTGTAAAACGGCTCGCCAACGTATTTTCGATTGGGAAATTGCTGTAAAATGCTGTCCGGCTGGTCTTTATAACCGGCTTTCTGTTCCAGACCTCGGTCATAACGCAGCATCAGTTCGTTTTTTCCGTAGCGGGAAAGATTTTGGAGATTGATAGGGCGTTGATCGTCGTTCTTTTCGCCCACGTAAAGAAACGGCAAAATCAGTTCTATCGTCGAAATATCCAGAAAATCAATGTTTTTCAGTTCGTAAATAGAGACAAATTGACCGTTCCTCCGCAGATAATCCAATATGTTAAGTATCTGTAAATCCGACAGAAACGGTATTTGCTTCAACTGTTCCGCCGTTACGGTATTCAGGTTAATCGGATGTTCGGTCAAATAGGAGAGGTCATTGTACAGATTCTCAATGGATTCGCTGTTTTCCTCCGATTCTTCCGCCAACTCTTCCATGTATTCCTGCCATTTGTTTTCGTTCGGCACAAATTCCTGGGCGTACAATTTTCCGCAAAACAGGAAAAGAAGGATAAACGGGTAAACGGATGAACGGGAGAACGGGAAAATTCCCCTCCTTCGGAGGGGCAGGGGTGGTTTAGTATAATTTTTTGATATTCGATTCATAACCCCTTATTTTCAAGTCATTAGAAGTCATAACTGATACCGATTCCCAAACTTGTACCCAATACGGAATGATACAACATGCCTGCATCTATCTGAATATTAGCGATTTTATATCCTACTCCCAGCGACGGACACAACGGCGTAGTCTGAACGCCCGCACGTATGCTAAAATCCTCAAAAGCAGCATATTCGATCCCGAAAGCGCCCCGAAGATTGTCTTCCCTGTTATGTTCGGCGCTTACGGTTATCAACATGTTGTTAATAAACGAATAACGAAATCCCAACTGCATCGAATAAGGAGCAATATATTCATTATCAATATTTTTATCCCCAACATGCACGGATGGCGTATGTAACAATGACCAACTTATCAACAAGTTATCAACAGGCTGATACGCCACGCCGACGTCCGCCGAAAGCCTCCCCGTGCTTTCCTCAAACAGTTCCGACTGCAACAACGCATACTGAACGGCGATTCCGAGCGAAAATTTCTCCGACAGCAATTTCCCGAACGAAAGCCTGAACAGACTTTCGCGGTATTCGTCGTAGCCAAAAGAAGTAATGTCCAGCCCGACGGGCAGCCGGTCGTTTGGAAAATGTATGCCGCCGCTCACCGTCGCCAACTCGCTGACGGAATAGCGGTTATAATAGTTGGCAAACAGTTTGCTGCTATTTTGCAAACCCAACAACGCAGGATTGAACAGCGGCGTTTCCGTGACTCCGCCCCCGCCCATTGCGAGCGTCCGCAAGTCGGGTATGCGCAGATTGTCGGTTGCAACAACTTTCGGCGCTATTTGTAACAGCAAAATAAATATTAAAATTCTCTTTTTCATGCCCGTAAAGGTAGATGTTTTTTTTCTATTTGCAAAAATGGGAGGAAAATTTTTTCAATTTTTAGTTATGATAAGTTTCGGTTAATTCCCCGTTCGTCAAGAAAACCACGCCGGTCATCAAAATAATTTTTACAACCGGGGACAGGCGTCTAATTTTGCAGCAAAATTCAAAATTAGATGTATTACAAGATTTTTTTATTTCTTTTCCTTGTGCAGCAAGGTATTACGGCACAAGTCAGGTTGTCCGGAACCGTCGTTGATGCCGATTCGAAAGCGCCGCTGGAGTTTGCAAGTGTCGTTTTGCTCGGACAGGATTCTACTTTTATCAACGGCATGTCGTGCGACAGCACCGGGTGTTTT
>JAITMT010000029.1 GCA_031277235.1 Tannerella sp. | reverse complement strand
GAATCGCTCAACACGTTTGGCAGGTAGGCGCGTACACGCTTTGCTATGCTGAAAAAATCATCAAGGCTGTTTTTATTTTTCTGTAAATCCTTATCCAAAGAAATCATGACGTTTTTTTTTATAGTGTTAAAGCTTCTTGTTTCCTGCGGCGTAATCAAATTCAGGGGAATTGAAAAAATCCTTTAGAGATAGGTTCAACGCATTGGCAATTTTCTCAATATTCACGATGGAAATATTCCGGTAACCGTTTTCGACACTTGCAATGTAACTCCTGTCCAAATCGGCGGAATAAGCTAAATCTTTCTGCGACATGGATGTCTGTTCCCGCAGAAATTTAATGCGTTGCCCTATCTTTGATTTTATTTCCATGCCGCAAAGGTCGGGAATTGTTGACTATAAATCAAAGACTATAAGTAACAATTGAGAAAAAGATACTGCTCGGCACAAAAATTATTGTATTGACAATATTTCGGATAATAGTTTAGTCAATCGCAGATTTTGTAATTCAGCATTGTTTATTTCACATTGCCAGATGACAATGACTTCCCATCCTTGCTTTTCCAGTTCCAAAACATTTCGTTTGTCCCGTTCGATGTTACCGTTAATCTTATTTTGCCAAAATTCGGTATTTGACGTAGGCAATGTTCCTCGTTTACAAGTGTGTCCATGCCAGAAACAGCCGTGAACAAAAATAACGGTTTTATATTTTGGTAAAACAATATCCGGTTTTCCGGGAAGAACTTTTACGTTTTTTCTAAACCTAAAACCATTGGCAAAAAGAAATTTGCGTACCATAATTTCCGGTTTGGTTTCTTTGCCGGAGATACGGGACATGATTAGGGAACGCTTTTTTATGGAAAACTTATCAGCCAATATGCTCTTGAATATGTTTGTATATATTTAATGATTGATAGTAACTAAATTTCGGCGGAAGTGCATTCCCTATCAATAACGCTATAGCCGTTGCCGGTATATTTGTAGGAAATTTATATTCCTCTGGAAAGGATTGTAAAAGAGCAGCCTCTCTCGCTGTAATACATCTGTCTTTTTCAGGGTGCAAGAAACGCCCTTTCGATGGATTTAAACATCCTCCTGTTATAGTTGTTGAGTAATCGTTCCATCGTAATCTACCGTAGATGTCGTTAAATCCTACATTTTCTTTTTTATGACACGGTAAAATATATTCTGCCGGTAAATCTTTTCGACTACCTCCATTTTTAGGAGTTAATCTAATCCTTTGCATTACTCTTTCCGTATGCTTTGGATATACTTTGTGAACGGCATCTGTGGTGGTTTCTTCCGATTCTATGTTCTCTATTGTATCTCTAACGGTAACTTTTTTATTTATTGGTTTTGCAATCTCCAAATTTCCCAGAATAGAACCTACCATAACAAGGCGTTTTCTACTTTGCGGCACTTCGTAATCTTTGACATTCAAGACTTGCACTTGTGTATTATATCCTAATTTATCCAATTCTTTAACAACATATTGGAACTTATCATAATGTTCCAATGCCGGGACATTTTCCATCATTATAGTTAATGGCTTTAATTCTTTGACAAGTCGAAAATACTCTAAGATTAAATCATTTCGTTCATCATCCACATTTTGCGGACGATTGAGCCGTCTAATGGAAGAAAATCCTTGACATGGCGGACAACCGGCTAATAGATGTAAAGGTTCTCCATTCAAGTGTTCTTTAATTTCTTCTGCGGAAATTGTTCTAATATCTTTTTGAAATACAAAGGTTGTTGTATGATTCATTTTGAAAGCCAATACTGCTTTCGGCTCTATTTCAACTGCAACTTTTGTTTCAAAACCAGCTTGACGTAAACCTTCACTTAGACCGCCGCAGCCAGCAAACAAGTCTATAGAATAGAATCTCATACAAATATCTTTTTAATATTATTGTCTAATAATGTCTTTGTCGCATTGCTATAATCGGGACAACCATGTCCTGCTATCGCTAAAAGAATATTGGAAACAATAGGTGTCAAGAAAGGTTCCGATAATGTACATATTCTCATATAACCGTCAAAATGGTCATAAGTAAATATCTTCTTTTTGAAAGTTTCATTTTGATTGAGTGCGGGCTTGGTTACTTGTATATAAGTAAGATTTTTAGCAAAAAATAAAAAAGTTTTAAAGATTTCATTTATAGGGACAAAAGGCATACAAAATGCTCCATCTGGGAAACTTTGCATTTTCTCTGAAAAAGAACTTTGTTTATAATCTCTTTTATTGCCATTTGGTGTTAAACTTAAAATTTCTTCAAGATTTTTATTCGTACTATCAACTATTTCTAAAGGGATAACATTTACAAAACCTAAATTTTTCCCCCATACATAAGGCAAGTGACAATCAGAGTTTATTATTAAATAAAACTGCTCATCTTTACATACAATATCACCTTTTCTTACGCTTTTATCTGAATCGGGATATTTATGATACAAACGATAAGACCATAATTTTTCAAGTATATTATAATTAATATCGGGTTTGTTCCCTTTGAAGAGGCTCGCAACATTTAATGAAGATAGCTGTCTTTCAAATTTCTTGCGCACTACATGCATAAGCGAATCTACCCATTTATGGCCTTTCGAAAGGAGTAATTTATTTTTTCCTAAGCCAAACAGAGCATTATATTTTTCCGCAACGAATCCCCTTAAATCATTTTCATCTTCAATGTTGAAATAATGGTTTAATTCATCTGAGGTAACTTTTCCTAATTCGACAAGAATCTCATTTAATGCGGATAATGATGCTTTTCGAAATTTATTTCCGAATTCAAAAGAGAAGTCTTTTTCTCTTTCCTTTATTTTAGCTTTTAAGGTATCTACCGAATTATCATCTTGCTTTTTAATTAAAAAACATCGATGATCATAATCTTTAAACTCAGGTTTACTTATTTCTTGGCTCACGCCTTCTTCGGTATCTTCGCCTGTAAAAATCGCAACAAGACAATATGTTGAGGATAATAATCTAAGAAGATTATCTGATGGGTCTTGTTCATTAATCCCTATGTCCCAATCAAAAACAACTATATCAGGACTAAATAAGACATCTTCTATATAGTTAAAAAAATTAGAGTGATTTGTGAATCCTGAAATTATATAATCATTATTGTCTTTAATGGTATTAATGAAGTTGCGCAGATTTATATCTCCCCAATCTGAGATACTTTCATCTTCATTTTTTAAAGTTAAACAATGCCTAAGAACATTTCCATCAATATAACTCGTATCGTCAACCTCTATGTCCGTTAATTGAGCTACGGGTATTTTATCATCTAATATGCACAATGAAAGTTTGCTCATGATTTGTTATTTAGTTTCGGGAGTTTTCTTAAAATCAAGGGTGAAATGTGCGCCGTTCATACCTGCAATTCTATCTTTTGTAGGCGTTTCGTAAATATGCCCTTTCATATTATTTAGATAGATCTTACATATAAATAGCCCCAACCCACTTGGAGGCTCTTTCAAACTATAGCCGGGTTGAAATAAACTTGGACGGATTATCTCACTTATATCGCTTCCCGAATCGGCAATAATTACGGTTCTATATTGTTTATTCAAAAGTAATTTGATGGAATTGACTTTTCTTGCTGCATATTTTATCCAATAAATACTGTTATCGAAGAGATTACCGAAGACTTGATTAATGGTTGCGTATCTTCCGTATAATTGAAAACCCTCGTCGGGATTAAGTATTTCAAATGTAATGTTTTCCTTCTTTAACTTTTGTCTAAATACTTCATACGCGTATTTTGCCGATTTCAAAATGTTAAATTCAATACTATTCTCATTTCTGATTGCTCGTAATGGACTTAACCTTTTTAATTCTGAGCGTAATGATTGAGATGTCGTTTGTAAATTTTCCAATTTTATCTTGTCAAATTCTCCGCTTTTAATTAAGCTAGCAATTCCATAATAAAAATTTGATGTAATTTTATTGATTTCATGTAGAGAAATTGCTACGGCGACACCAAATCCAGCTTGTTCAACAAACTTTTCCTGTGTATCTTCAAGCATTTGAATGCTTTTTTGAAGTTGCTTCATTGACGCACTTAAATTGATAATGCCTTCGCGTCTTTCCTCCACTTTTTCCCATAAATTACTAAAGAATTTGTACGGGTCTGCTTCCAATGGGTAATTACTATCGGCAACATTCGTAAAGAAAGAAGAACTTGTTTTGGCTAAATCATTAAGTTTTTTGGGGTCCATTACAAGTCCTTTCGTTAGTTTTGAAAACTCATCTCTTTTTTGCTGATAACGAGGCACTAATATTTTATCAATAGCATAAAAAGCTAACTTTGCTAAATCCTTAGCAGCTTGATTATCAATAAGTCCCTCTCTATTCGTTTTATCAATTAAATTTACATTATATCCTTGATTTATCTCAATATTACCGATAAAATCTCGGTACGACAATCGAGACACTCGCTTAATATGTTTATCCTCTAATCCAAGCCAATCGAATTCGGAGTTTAATTTAGAATCAATGACCAAAATTCCATCACGATAAATTGCAACTCCTCCGTAATTATCTAAGTATTCCGTTAATTCTTTATAATTTGGTAAATCAATCCATTCACTTGTTCTATACCAAATATCTAAATGCATGTAAAAACCTCCGCATTCCGGCTTCCTTCTTGAATTTTCAAAAAACCAAAAAGCGGGATTTTTCTCATCTATATATCTTAAATCTATATTTTCTTCTAACCATTCTTGACTTGGAATTTTTTCTATAGGATGCTTAAACCGCAATTCGGAAATTTCAGCAATACCTTCTTCATTGACCAAAATATCAAAAGTGAAATTTGGAGTTGCCTCTGTGTATGTTTGAGAAACAGGCAATTCATCATTTATTTGCGGACACTCTAAATATGCTCTGAATGGCAATACCTCATCATTCTTTGTAGAACTTTTAAATTTCTTATTTTGAGAATTCGGTGAATTTATATTTAAAATAGACTGAGTTAAATCTATAATTCCTTCTTTATCCCATTCAAAACCTTCTTTTCCACCATAAATAATTAATGTTGTCCCTGATTGAGATTTGCCGTAATCTCTACTTGGTTCTTCTTTGAAAAGACTGATACCTATACTGTTAAGATTGACAAAATCGGAAGAAATCTTGTCAAATTCCTGCCAATCTATTTTTAAAACCAATTCGTATGATATATCTTTTGTTTTTGTACGAAGTTCTAAATATCGTCCTAATCGGTGTGTCGCAAATCTTCCCACCCCTTTTTCTCCTAAAGGTATTCTGCCGTGTTCTTTTTTTAATTGTTTTAATAAGGCGTCATAACTTCCTAAATTTCCTGATTTCAAAGCCTTTTCTCTCTCAATTTTCAATTGTTCTTTTATATTGGTTTTTATTGTAGAGGCGGGTCTTAACCATCCTTTTTCAATGATTTCTTTGGACATGCCGATACCGTCATCTTCGATAATGATAACGGTACCCGGCAAATCATGGTATTCATAGTCGTTAATATCAATAGGAGGCAACTTATTTACTTTTTCTATTCGTACTTTACAATAAGATGCTTGAGCATCAATGGAGTTTTTTATTAATTCTAAAATTCCAACTTTCTCCGAACCGATTAATTGTTCCCCCAAAACTTTAATAAGATGCGCGTCGGATTCAATATTCAGGACAATGCCGCCATCCAAACATATTTCCTCCAATAATTTTTGAGGTATTTTACGTACGGCATTCTGTGCATTATAATGAGGATTATTTTGCTCTTCTATGTTTATATCTAATTCATTTTTTAAAGAAACAGGTTTTGAAAATTCTTTATATTCAGATATTTCAGCAAAATAATAACCCGGTTCCCTTTTGTCTTCAAATGGTTCTTTTGTGATTCTACCGAAGCCGAAAAACTCCCCCTTACCTCCATTTTTAGTTGGTTCATAATAAATAAATTCAATGGGAAGGGTATTAAATTGTTTTATATATGATTTATCCTTATTTACAGGAAAATGGTAGTACTTACCGATGAAATCATTGTATGTACTATCATTTCTATACTGTGTCAAAACAAGATATGATTTATTTTCCATAACTGTCTGTTTTTGAGGAAAAAAGTAAATCTTGCACATCCACATGAAGTAATTTTGAGATATTATTCATTATCTCCATGGGCGGTTGACAAAAATTAGTACACCATCTTGAAGCGATGGCTCCATTTTGCTCAACTGATTCTACAACCCATTTATTAGTTAAAACGGCTTTTAGTCTATTTATCTGCTTCATTTGGCATTTTTTGATATTTTCTGCAAAGATACTATTTTTTATTTATATGTCAATAAAATTATCTTTTTTTACTCGGATTTTTCAATAAATTCCTTTTTTCTCATCCTATCTACGTCTTTACTATTACGTTTTGCCTTTTCCAATTTTACCGCCTGTTCCTTCACCGATTCTTCATATTCCTCCACCTGTTTACGGACGACTTTGCTACTGTTGGCGTATCGGAATTGCTGTTCCAGATAGTAAAGACTTTTTTCATCGACTTTTCCTACCATCTTGATATATCTGTATTTCAAATCATTGCTCCGGTATTGACATATACTTCTTCTCTGTTCACCAATGTAATAAAACAAACCAAGAATAGTCAAAACCATCAGTGCTAGTGAAAGAAAAACCTTGCTTGAACGGATGTCTATCGTATGCCGGTGGTGATGTTCGACTTTGGCGGATTTCTTCACTCCCTCCATCATGTTTTCCAACTGTTCCGCGAGATTGTTTGCGGCTGTCATGGTCAACCCGTACCGGTTCGGTCGGGACATTTGCATGTTTGTTAAATTTGCTTTTTATCTCCTCGAACATTTCAAAAACTGTTGAACGTCTAATTTGTTTGTGTTGATAATAATTATTTATTGTTTAATTGTTTAGTTGTTTAGAGTCGGAATCCCCTTTTCTTCTTCTTCTTTTGATGCTGTTTCAGCAATTCCGCTTCATCGGGATCGTAATCCGTGCCTGACGGCTGAAGATCGAACAGCCCACCCAATGCTAAACCTGTATTTTCCAATACAGACGGGTATTCTTGCCGAATCTGCAAATCTTCCGCTTTCCCATTCCGTTTCAATTGAAAATCAATCTTTGAGAAACTGAACTGCCTGTCTATCTTCGAGCCGTTGAATGTATATCCGTTTTTTTCAAACCGTACTCCCTGAACCTCATCCGTACTGCCCCTGTACTTGAAATTCATTGTAACAGCCTGCCTTTGAAGTTCTTTTCTCAGTTCGTCCCAGTTTCTGCATTTGGGAACTGCCAGTTTTAGAACATTGTAAATCTCGTATTTCGTTTTGTCCGGTTCTTTCAGGCGATGCTGTTTTACGTTTTCCTTGCCACGGGCAAAGTATAAACCGTATTTTTCCGTCAGTTCCTTGCAAATCTTTTCGCTACGGTAGCGGTCGTTTCTGTCCGAAACCGTTTTGCCGTTATTGTCAATTCGATTGAAAACAATGTGAATGTGCGAATGCTCCCTATCGTGATGCCGTCCGATAATGTATTGCGTATTCAATATACCCATTTTTGCCATGTACTCTCCGGCAATCTGAACCATTTTCGCATTCGTCAGTTTATCCCTGTCCTGTGTTGAAAAATCCAGCGAAATGTGCCCGACCGTTTTGAAGACTTTCGGGTTCAGTCCGGTTTGGGTGACGAAACTGCGGATGATGGATTCTTTGCTTTTGTGGCGAACTCCTTCGGCTGCCAGCAATTCCGTCTGTTTGGCTTTGTCAAGTACGTAGTTGATTACGCCCTTGAAACTTTTTCCCTTAACGATTTTCGCTATCATTTTCCATACGGCTTATTACGTTATCAATTTTGTCCGCAAGATAAAGGTATTCGTTCCGGGCGCTGGTATAGCCTTCGGCGTTTGCCCTGCGTGCAATCTGGTTCAGGTTGTTTCCCATGCCGGACAGTTTCCGGATGCAGTCCATCTGTTCCGGCGTGAGGCGTTGGCGGATTTGGCAATTGATAATGGCCAATCTCGCCACTTCAGTAACGGTCATTCCTGCCTGTGTCGCTTTCGCTTTCAACGTGTAGAAATCCTTTGTGCAGAGATTGACCGCTATCCGGTATTTCAACTTTTCGGCGGGACTTGATTTCGGTCGCCCGCCCTTTCTATTTGTTTTCATAATCATACAGTTTTGAATGGAGACCGGCGGGATAATTCAGGGGTTTCGAGTCACTCGAAACATAAACTTGCTCCGCTGAAAAAATAATATTCCTTCTTCCGGTCTTCCATTTGTGAATCATCATAATTTGAAGCCTGTTTTCTTCTTTTTTATCTCCGGTTTTACGGTCAGTTTCTTCCCGCACAGGTAATCGTTCAAATCCTTGTATTCCCGGTAATAAACGGATTGGTCGGATACCCTGTAACCGCACCGGTCGCCGATGATACGCTGTGCTTCCGTTCCGGCTCTGTCATTGTCCAGAAAACAGAATTTTGTTTCATAACTGCCGATGATGTCGAGCGCCTTGGGCAGGTTTGCCACAGAGTTCAGTATGACATAATCATTTTCCATTTCAATGTCCGGATGTTCAGGATGATGCTTCCTTTTCAGGGTGAGATAGGAAAGGTAATCCATAAACCCCTC
>JAITMT010000011.1 GCA_031277235.1 Tannerella sp. | reverse complement strand
TCGGAATATCTCTACACGACCGACATTATGGAATACCGCCTCTATCCGAGAATTTTGGCTACGAGCGAAATTGCCTGGACAATGCTTGAAAACAAAGATTATCAGGATTTTGAGAGACGCATCAACAATGCTTACGTGCGCCTGGACGGGCACAATATCAATTATCATATTCCGCAGCCCGAACAGCCCGGCGGATCCTGTAACTTCATGGTTTTCACCGATAAAGCGACGCTCGAATTTACGACCACCCGCCCGATCAAAATCGTCTATACAACAGACGGTAGCAAACCTGTCTCATCTTCAACCGTTTACGAAACACCGCTTGAATTTACCGAAAATACAACGCTGAAAATCAGTACTGTATTGCCTTCGGGAAAAATGAGTCCGGTTCGGACAATCACGGTTGAGAAACAGGCTTTAGCATCTGCCAAAGAGGTAGAAACGAAAAAACAGGGGCTTAATATGCAATATGTCAAGGGATTATTCTTTGACGTCACCAAACTGGAAAGCGTAACCGACTGGCAGACAAAGGAAATAAAGGACTGGCGCGAAATCACAAACGTCTATCCGTTTGACCAGCATCACCAGGAAACGACGCAATATTCGGCGATTGCCAACGGATATGTGGATATTCCCGAAGACGGCGTTTATTATTTTTCTTCGGAACTCGAGCAGGTGTGGATTGACGGTAATTTGTTGATTGACAACCGGGGAGAAGTGAAACGCTTTTCAAGAAAAGACAAAAGCGTGGCGCTGGCAAAAGGATTGCACGAATTGAAAGCGGTATTTTTAGGCAACATCTACGGCGGCTGGCCCTCCAATTGGAATGACGGCAGTGTGAGAATCCGCAAATCGGACGCCGAAAAATTTGAACGAATCAAACCGGAGCAGTTGTTTTATTGATTTAATCCTTATATGGGGCTGAGACATAGGTCTTGTAACTTTTCTTGGTTCCGTACCTTTGGGGCGTTTGGCATACGCCCTATTTTTTATTATTCTATTAACCGGCGTATGCCATACGCCCCTACGATGCACACGTCCGACGTTGCCGGATGACTTCGTGCGTCCTGAAAGGACAGATTTTCGTAACCGCAGGTGAGCGTAGCGTTACCTGCGGTGTTTGCTGTCTCCCGCATCTTTATCCGTTTATCCGTGTTCCCGTTATCCCGTTTACCCAAAAACAAACCACCCCGTCCTTCGGACACCCCTCCGAGGGAGGGGAATCCATTCGGCGTAATTCCCCTCCCTCGGAGGGGTGGCGCGAAGCGGCGGGGTGGTTTTTCCGTCATTTCTTTTTGTCTGAACCGGGATTTTAACAGGATTTTCAAGATTTTTTTACAATCCTGTTCATCCTGCAAATCTTGTTGAAATCATGGTTCAGACGATTTTGAATGGCACGGATTGCAAATCCGCGCCAGCGGAGTAAGTTATTTACTATTATACGGAATTTACTTTCTTAATGATCCTTTAAAAGGTTCATATATATAAGTATAATCGTCCAACTCAAAATCCCATAGTGAAGTAAATGGCCGAATCCCTTCCCATGACATGATAGTATTAGTTGCGTCCAAACTGGCTTTATCAATACACGGGATTGTTTTTCCATGGAAAGGACTTCCATCAGGTTTTATCCCACCAAATTGAACATTGTACGAAAATTCAATATAATTATTTTTTCTAATCCAATACATATAATAAACTTCTGTATACAATGCATTACCATAAGCAAGATATGGTTCATGAGTAGTTTCTTTCCATGTAGCTGTACCATCAAGATTAATTAGAAGCTCAACATCATAAGACATTTTCTGATTATTAATTAAATTCACAAAAGACATACTCCCCCGCCATGTGCCTATCTCAGGTGCTACAGGTGTTCCCGGTAAGGTCGTAAACTCAACTTTAGATTCAAGATTATAATGTGTATCTCCATTAAATTTATAATACGCACCTGCTTCATAAGTTTTATTGGGTTCCAAACCTCCCAATGCACAAGTAAATCTTCCAAGATTATCTTTGCTTGTAGCTTTTTCAACTTTCCAAGCAGTATTGCCCTTTATTCTATAACAAATTCCATATTCAGTTAAATAATTCGCAGGAAACCCTTCATATATCAATTCTCCTGAAAGCAAACAGGAATTTTCAGTTGGGTGTATGTTGTTACCATTATCGGGGTGGATAAAAACATCGGGAGTAGCATTTTGTTGATGATACATTTGATTGAGGACTTGTACATCATTATCAGAAAGTTTAATTTTACTGGGGTCGGCATATGTTTTTCCGTCTTTATCCGTTATTGTCGCTTTTTCGCATTTCGTAAAGGGTACACAAAAATCTTTGGATTTTGCATGGGAATAGCTATCATACATCATAACTGATTTAAAATCAAATTTAGAAGAAGGTATCATTTTTGCTAATGTCCCGTCTATATTATAATCAATATCGAATATTTCATCCGAGATATCCATATTATTCCTCCAAATAATAATATTATTCACTCTATCCGGTCTTGAGTGTTCGTGTATTAATCCCAATGCGTGACATATTTCATGTAAAGAAGCATCAGGATCTTTAAGCCATATTGTATTTCCGAAAGATCTCCATCCAATATATGATCTGTTTCGTTGATCAGGATCACTGGAAGGGATAGGAACAAATTTTATTAAATTGGTTTTTTTATATTTTTTTGCCTCTTCAGTTTTTAACTCAATAAATTTAACAGTATTTGTTTTATCTTGAATTTCTTTTATTGCCTCTCTTATACCTTTATTAATATTGTCATTAGGAATTTCACTATAATGAAAGACTTTTCCTTGAGACCAAGTCTGATAGTCAGTGATTGTTGCTGCTCTTGGAGTAATAGTATTCAGTGAATTAATTTCAACATTCTGATTATCATCTTGTAAAATAATATCACCCTGGATAATATATTGTCCATTAATATAACAGCATTTTATTTTTTCACCCATGAAAGTAATTTCAACTATTTCAACATTTTCCGGATACGGTTCATGAAAATTTTGATATTCATAAATCTTAACAGTCGCCGTTCCGCTTTTGCTGTTATCTACAGTAGAAGTGGCTTTTATAGTAAGGGTTTCGGCTGTTTCGGCTGCAGAAACGACAAGCGTTCCGTCGGCTGTAATGGAGGTTTCCTGATTCGTACCACCTGTAACTGTCCAGGTTACGGCTTTGTCCGCTTCGGTAAGATTGTTGCCGGCTACGGTTGCCTTAAACTCTAAAGCATAGCCTTTCGGAACGTCCGAGGTATCGGGGCTAACCGTTACGCCGGAGACGACAAGATTTGTCTTTACCGAAATCGTAAAGTCCTTGCTGAAAGGCGTGTTTGGTGTTGCACCATTGGGAATGGTGGCGGTAACGGTAACTGTTCCTGCCGCCGTTGCGGTCAGGGTATTTCCGCCGGTAATGCTTGCGCCGGTGGTTCCAGAGTCCTTTACCGTCCACACAATGGATTGATTGGAGGCATTGGACGGCGACACCGTTGCGTTGAGAGTCAGCGGAGTGTTCACTTCGGCTTCGGCGGCAACGCCCGAAATGCCCGATACGGCTACGAAATTGTCGCCGTCTTCTTCCTTGCAGCCGGCAAAGGCTATCAGAATTGCTACCATGAGGGCAGCCATACGGTTTACGCCCGAAATAGGGGCAATGAATTGAAATTTTTTCATATCTTTTTTATCTATAGGGTTATATTTTTTTCAAATTTTACGCTGCAAACATATACAATTTTTTTTTAATAAATACAAAGAAACAGGGCAAAAAGATTAAGCTGTTAAAATTAGCGATCGAATGGTAAAAGGGATTGTTCTTTGACCGTTTTTTCGACAATTGATCATCTCTATTGCCGGAAAAATTCCCCGCCATTTTTGTTATAAAATCTAAAAAAAATAGCGCGGAACAACCTTATCTGAACCTCAGGTTTCCACGCCTACCACTTCCAATAAGTTGCTCCACGCCGAACACACGGCGTTGGCAAACTTATTCTTGAAATGGTCTGTATGACCTGATTTGTGGAAAATGAGGTTCAAGAACAAATAGCAATCGCTACTCTATATGTTTAATTTTGTGTGCTTTACACACGTTTTTCCTCCTTATTTCATAGATAAAATATTTAAAACTCGTGCAAATATACATGAAATTTTTGAATTGCATGACAAACGGTTCAAAATTTTCTGAAAAATTTATCAAGTCTGCATTATATTTGCAGAGGTAACAACTTATAATCACATCGAAACCTGATTTCATCCTAATTTTTCAAACAGAACAACCTCAGTAGCAACAAGATATTATCCTCACATATCAACCTCATTACCTCATTCTTTCCGGTTGAAATGAAGTAATGAGGTTTTTGTATATTTATCTCATTTTTCTGCTACTGAGGTTGTTTTGCTGTTAAAATTAGGTGAAAATTAGGTTTTTGCTAAAAAATCATCATTGCAGGTTTTTTATTTTCCATGCCAAAAATTATGATTCAGGATGCAGCGAAAGTTTAATTTTCGTTAAATCTCAATATTTTCATCTCCATTCCGAAAAAAATAGTTATTTTTGCAGCATAAATCATTCAAAAAACGGAGGGATTATGAGAGGAAATTCTAAATTGGCGCTTGGATTGTTGATTGGTACGGCATTGGGAGCAGCCGTCGGTTACTTTGCGGCGTCGGACAAAAAAGAGCAGATTCTTGATGAATTGGGCGCATTGGTTAACAAGGTGAAAGACGGATTTAGCGCGACTATGAACAGATATTGGGCGCAAAGAGCCGAAGCCGCCGATGAGGCAGAAATCGAAGAATAAACCGGGCGTCTCTGAATATGAAAAAAGATGCCGAACATGTGTTTCGCGACTTGAAAGACGGCGTAACGAAATACGCGGAACTGAGACTGGAACTGCTGAAACTCAACACCTACGAACAGGTAAGCAAGATGGCTGCTTTCTTTTCGTACGGTTTGTTGCTGTCGGCGCTGACGCTGATTACCATTCTGTTTGTGCATCTGGTGCTGGGATTTTTCCTCAGCAAACTGCTTGATTCATTGGTGTTTGGATTCGGAATCATTACGATACTGTATATTTTGCAGGTTATTTTGGTTATCGTCAACAGGAAAAGAATTCAGGAATATGTTATCAACAAGATAATCAAAGCCTTCCACTATTACGAAGATAAAATAGAAGAAACATTCGACGGAAATGGAAACAGGGAATCGGAACAGGGAACAGTCGCCTTTTGACAAACTGAAGGCTGATAAGGCTCGTTTGAAGGAGGTTATCAAAATTAGCGAACAAAATCTGGGCAAAGATTTGCTCTACATTCGCGACAATTCTGTAAACCTGATGATTTCGGGCTTCACTTCGGCGCTTTTTTCGCCCGGCAAACCGAGAAAAGAGCAAGAGCCGCCGGCGCTGTCGTCAGGCGGGAATATGCAAGGAAAATCCCTGAAATTCTCCGATTACTGGGCTATCGGCAGGGGAATGGCGCCCATAGTTTGGGATATTGTACAACCTTTCGTCGTGGTTTGGGGCATCAATGCCGCTAAAAGTCTGATTGGCGGAATTTTCGCCCGAAGGCACAAAAAAGCGTTGCGGGCGTAATTTTTACAGATAGATGTTATGAACCAGCAGATTTTCAACGAAATACAGGCATTAAAGCGACAGATTTTACCGAATGAAAAGGTAATTCTTTTCGGTTCGCAGGCGCGCGGCGACGCCCGTCCCGATTCCGACTGGGATTTGCTGGTGCTG
>JAITMT010000336.1 GCA_031277235.1 Tannerella sp. | reverse complement strand
CTTGAAGTATTCCGTCATTCAGGCTGTTAAGCGTTTCCTTTTTACTGCCTATGAAAAGCGTAAACCGTTTATTATCCACACTTTGAGACTGTTTCTGATAAAGTCTCGAATCATTATCGCGTCCGATACCGAAGATGCAGTAATTGTACACGGCGTCTCTCGTCCACACGACGTTTCCGTCCGAATTGAGATAATGATCGGAATTATTCAACGTAATACCGTATTTAACAGCCAGGTAGGAATGGATTTTTTGAAGGTCAACGGCATCCACATGCCCGTTACCCGGATTTTTTATCAGGATCACCTCCTGTAAATTTCCCTGATAGCCGTATGCCGTTTCATCGTTTTGAGCGCCTCCCAGCGCCACCAGCCGGAATCCCGCATTGGTTGTTCCGTTCCACTGGTTGGACGCAAACGGGGTTTTTACTCCGTTTTGATAGACCCGGATTCCTTCCTGCGCCAGGGTCTGGACGGCGTTGGAATTATCCACGGTCAATATTCCTTCCGCTGCGTTCAGTATGAGCCTGTCCGGAGTTCCTCCCCACCTGAAAGTGAGATTGTTATTCCCGGTATTGCGCCACGATAACGAATTGTAATTGTCCGAACCGCTAAAACCGATCAAAAAATCGTAATTGTTAATCGTTTTCCGTTGAAAAACAAAGATACTTGTAACGTTATCGGTCGTATTGATCGGGAACTGCTGTTGCGAAAACAACTGATTCGGCGCCGAAGAATTGCTTGTTTTATTGAACGTAACCACCGGATGGAAGTTGTATCCGCCCGAAACGCCGGTTGCCGGAGGCGTCTGCGCGCCGGAAAAATCGCCGACGGTTCCGGGTTTGACGATCAGGTTTGTCCATGTTCCGGTGCTCCTGTAACTGTCGGGGGTAAGCCATGCGGCAAAACCCGTATTGGTCGCATTGCCGGGCAAAAGTTGATAGGTGCTGAAAGAAACGTAGTCGCCGGAGTTGATAACAATATTGGTTGCCATTTGCCCCGTAACGGGATAAATGCGCGTACTGCCCGGAAGGAAAGCCGGATTGGCGGAAACGAGCACAAACCGGACGAGCGGGTAAGTTACCTGCATGTTCACCGTCTGATTGCCACCGGCAATGCCGCCACTCGTTACCTGCGCCTTATACACGGCGGCGGTGCGGTAGTTGACCTTTTCGCCCAGGTTGCCGTTGGCAAAAGGCTCTCCCGCCTGATATTCATAGGGAACATATCCGGTCTGCCCGCTGGAACCGAGCATCAGGCAGGTTTTATCGGCAAGCGCCGTGCTGTTGTTATTGTTCAGGACGTTCAGCGTACCCTTGAACACGGTAAGCAGGTCGTTTCCCGCACTGCGGCTTTGCACCTGATTCAACCGGCTGGCGTCGTCCCGCCCGATACCGAAGATGTTCGTATTGTAAACGGCGTCCCTGGTCCATACGGCAGTGCCGTCGGAGTTGATATAATGATCGGCATTATTCAGCGTGATACCGTATTTAATCGCCAGATAGGAATGAATTTTTCTCAAATCGGCATCATTGACATGCCCGTTGTTCGGATTTTTTATCAGGATGACTTCCTGCAAATTTCCCTGGTAGCCATAGTATTCCCGGTCATTGCGACCGCCGCCAAGCGCTACTTTTCCCGTTCCCAAATTGCTTGTGCCGTTCCACTGGTTGGAGGCAAAAGCGGTTTTGCTTCCGTTTTGAAAAACCCGGATTCCTTCCTGCGCCAAGGTAGCGGAAATATTGGAATTGTCCACGGTCAATATTCCTTCCGATGCGTTATTGACGGTTCTCGTGCTTCCACTCCAGTTGTAGGAGAGATTTTTATTGGAAACGCTGTTCCACCACAGGGCATTGTAGGCGCTGTTGTCGCTAAAACTCATCAGGTAGGCGTCTGCATTCGTTACGTTTTGCCGGAACACGAAAATCGCGGTGATGTCGTCGGAAGGCTTTATCCCGATCGGCAACTGCGAATAAAGTTGGTTGGGCGCAGCGGAGGCAGTAGTTTTGCCGAACAAAACTGCCGGATGGAAATTATACCCGTTCGTATTTATTTTCGCGGGAGCGGTTTGCATGCCTGTAAAATTGCCGATGCCGCCGGATATAAGGTTTGTCCACGTTCCGGCATCGTAACTGCCGGGTGTGAGCCACGCGCTGAAAGCGGTGTTTGTTGCGCCTCCGGGCGTCGGTTGCATTTGCGCCCGCACAGGGAAGATGCCCGATAACAGCATTGCCGTCACCGGTATGAATTTCAAATATCTTGTATTCATAACGTCAATATTTAATCCCTCAGGGAACTGTTATTTTACCGCAAATACAATATTCATATACGTGGCATCCGTCACATTGTCGGCATTAACCGTATAGGTCAATACTCCGGCAGGCGTGATGCTGAAATTGGAGAAAACAGTGGCGTCGTAACCTGTCACATAATAATAGAGTTCGCTTGCATCATAAATGCTCGTGACGGGAATGGGAGCGCCGGCTTCGCTTTTCACCAGCGCCGTGCCGGCAGTAGGGCTGTCGGGCTGCGTAACGGCATCGTCCGCGTCTGCAAATTGCTTTTTGTATTCAAGATACAGGTTTCGCTCGAAGGTGCCGCTTGTTGTTACGTCAATCACAATGGACGGCATGTAAAACCAGGCAAAACTTTCGCAGAAACTTTTCCATTTACTGCCATTCCAAAATTCAAAGCAATTGATGTCAAGATTGTAAATCACCAAACCTTCCCCCAATATCTTGTCCGCAGCGACGGACGCATCTGTAATCAGGGCATCGCGTTGCGCGGTAGTCAAACGGGGTAAATGTAATCCGCGGGACACTATGGAAGCATCCAGATCAAGCAGTGAAAATTTGTCGGGAGCATTGTTGCTACCAATCGTTACCTGTGCGCTCACACCCGCCGGAGCAAGCAATACGACTGCCAAAAGCAGTCTCCATACTAGTTTATTCGTACTCATAAGACATTCATTTTTGTTTAATTAATAATATCAATTTTTATTCATTATTGTTACCAAAGCTATTTTTCGACGACAAAAGTACGTCCAAAACGATGCTTAAACAAGGCATTTTCAGTGAATAAAAAGGAAAAAACAATTAAAAATCAAGTAAAATTTTATAAAAGAAAAATTCTTTACTCTTTGGGGAAGTATTTTTTTTTGAAAATTTTTACCAAACGGAAAAAAACAGTCATCTAACCGTCAATTTTCACCCATACTACCCGTTTTTTTCAAGGATTGATGCAAAACGATAAAACGGTCAATCTTTATGGGTGTCAAATGGTTACGGGGAAAGATGCGAAAGGAGTTTGGAGAGGGTAAAGTAATGGAAACATCTTCGGACTCGGTAAAAGCGGGTAAAAATTTTGCATTTTTGCGATAGCAAAATCACCGGGAAAAATGGGGTTTCGCAAGGCAAACAACTGTCGGACCTATGTGTATAATTCTTATTATTTTAGTTTGAAAAAAAAGTAAATTTGATTGTCATCTTCTTTCACATTGTCTATCAGTTGCCGGAGTTTTTGATTTTTCTCCCGGTCATATCCCCTGTTCTGCTGCGAAAGCGTTCCTATCCGTTCCTTGGCCTTGTCCGGCAAGACGGAGTTAAATCCCTCGTGTCCGTCGGATGTATTTTCAAATAACCAGGGAAATCCACCGTCAATATCGTTGTTGAAAAAATTGCCTGATTTGTTTATTGCCGTTTCGCCTGTTTGCTTGTTATACGCGCCGTAATACGAATCGGATCCCTTAAGTACATCGAATAACAGGTACCGGTTAGTTTCTACAATATCCCACATCCGCAGTAATCTCTTTTCCTTATCCGGATATTTATATTTATATTTTCCGAAATTTACATAATAACGGACACTGTCAATCTCTCCATTTTTATTCAAACTGAAAATAGTATCGGTAGCACCTTCATAATAGGAAATTTTCCGGTTATAATGCCATATCAAGTTACGTTTGTTAGCAATGTTTTGAAGTTTGTCATTGAAAATGTCTCCGAATCTGATTTTCCTGTGTCCAGCCAATGCAATTTGGTAATATTTATGGCCGTAAGCACCGCGTTAAAATGGAAATGCAGTTTATTTTTGCTTCTTGCCCGGCAATGTTCAAGTCCACAGTGTTGTTTGGTATCGCGGTAAAGAAATTCTATCCGGAAACGCGGGCGGTAACAGGATACAGGTTTTGTTCCGTTGATTTCAAGGTCAGTAGAGAAGTAGAGTTTTCGCGCCACTTCTTTACCGTTACCGTTGTAAAAAACAGATATCGAGAGATTGATGTTTCGCCCGAATGCTTTACAATAGACGGTTGCATTGTAAATTTTTAGCCTGACCGGGCATAATTTTTCATAATCGCATATAGCACCGTATCAATCGCCAATTTTTTGTGTACCCGGAAATAGAACGTATATTCGGGGATGATTTCTTTGATAAAAGTCGGTATATCAATCAAATCGTGCTCCTTGTGGTAAATACTGATAGCCAAAACGGGTTTGTAGCGGCAGATGGTCTGTTCGGCGCCTTTTAGGGCTTGCAATTCAGCGCCTTCCACATCCATTTTTATAAATGTAACCGGATTTCCGGCTGCAATCCGGTCAATGGTGTCCACATCTATTTGATGGTAAGCGTTTTCATCAATCATGGACAGCATATTTCCCGTTTCCGAAAACGGCAATTTGCCTGCAAAACTGTAAACTCCCTTGTTAATAACTTCAATATCAGCAATTTTTCTATCCGAAACATATTGTGTCAATGCCGCATGATTTTCCCGGTCTGGCTCCATCGCCCAAATCCGTTTATACTTGCCGCCGGTGGCTTTCAGAAAACCCTCTATCGTATCGCCCGTAAAAGCTCCGCAATCCATATAATATTCATTGTCAGATAATTGAATTATGTCGGCAGGAAAATATTGTACCTTGTCGAAAATCGGCGGTAAAAATTGCATATCCTGCCGTATTTTACTCATCAAATAGGCTGTGAATGAATCCTTTGAGCGTTGGTCAGCCAGATGATTATAAAAATTCTCCAAATATCCCCTGTTTTCCATCAGAAAATCCTGCGTAATGATCTCCATGTCAAATATTTCAGACAGATAGGAAACGGATTGTGCCGATTTGAATTTCTCTTTCAAACGATAAATCTGCTGATAGCCTTTCACAAAGCCCACAACAACGTGATACACCGAAATTTCACGATTCAATTCATTGACAGACAGTTGCGTAATATTTTGCAACAGGGAATTTTCCGCAATGACGAGTGGAGATTCTTCGTCAAAAACGACATAATCTATACGGATATGATTGACTGACAGTTTTTTAGCAATCTGATCGGCAACATCGGGCGTAGCGCCGTACAAAACAACCGGCAACCGCGAAGCGCCAAGCAATTCAATCGCCGCCTCATCGGCAGACTTCCCAAACGGCATAAATAAATCGTTAAAAATCAT
>JAITMT010000554.1 GCA_031277235.1 Tannerella sp. | reverse complement strand
AACGCAGCGGTAAATTTGAAAAGCAACTGCAAAAATTGAACAGAAGCGTAGCAAAAGATATTTTGCAATTTATGTACGCCAAGTTAGAGGGCATAGAAAATCCCCGTTCAATCGGGAAGTCGCTGAAAGGGAATTTGCAGGGATTGTGGCGTTACAGAATTGGCGATTACCGTTTGATTTGTCAGATTCAGGATGAAAAATTGATTGTACTCGCCGTCGAAATAGCGCATCGTAAAGATGTTTATAAGGGAAAATGAGAGTTTTGAAACAAATACATGTAAAAACTGATTACAAAAGAAAAAAATATGGTCATAGAAAGAACTTCCGACGAATTCATAATTCGTTTTCCGATAACGGCACAAACCAGACAAATACAGGATATGGTGGATTATCTGCGCTATGTTGAATTAACATCTTCCTATCAAGTCAGTCAAGATGAAGTAGATGTATTGTCGCGTGAAATTAACCGTAACTGGTGGGATCGGAATAAAGATAAATATGTCGTTGAATCGTGAAACAGCGAATTGTTGTTGATACCAATATTGTTTTTAGTGCCTTGTTAAATTCAAATGGCAGAATTGGACAGTTGTTGTTAAACAGCGATTATTTGTTTGATTTGCCAGATTCAGGACGAAAAATTGATTATACTTGCCGTCGAAATAGCGCATCGAAAAGATGTTTATAGGGGAAAATGAAATTTTTGAAGCATACAATGCACGAAAAATTATGGGGAAAATGAAATTGAATACATCTATCAGAATGTTATTCCTTTATTATTAATTAGATAAAAGAACAAAATGAAAGTATGTTTTATGGGGTTGGGCTACATTGGACTGCCCACTGCTATTATTACCGCCAAACACGGCATAGAGGTTCACGGCGTAGATATTAATCAGGAGGTTGTGGATAAAACAAACCGCGGCGAATTGCATATTATCGAACCCGGAATAGAGGAATTATTACAGGAATCCGTAAAATCGGGATTGTTGAAAGCTTCGACAAAACCCGAGATATCCGATGCTTATTTCATCGTCGTTCCGACGCCTTTCAAAGGCGGAAATCACGAGCCGGATATTTCTTACGTTGAAGTGTCGACAAAGGCGGTTTTGCCGCTTCTGAAAGAAGGCGATTTGTATGTTATCGAATCAACCTCGCCGGTTGGAACGACGGATAAAATGAAGAATCTGATTTTTACGGAACGTCCCGAATTAAGAGACAAAATCTTTATTGCCTACTGTCCCGAAAGAGTGTTACCCGGTAATGTTATCTATGAATTGGTTCATAATGACCGTATTATAGGTGGAATTAATGATGAATCAACCGAAAAAGCCATCGAATTTTATTCGCTGTTTGTCAAAGGAGTTTTGCATGGAACGAACGCCAAAACGGCAGAATTGTGCAAACTGACTGAAAATTCCTCCCGCGATGTTCAGATAGCATTCGCCAATGAATTGTCGGTTATTTGTGAAAAGGCGGGAATCAATGTCTGGGAACTGATCCGTCTGGCAAACAAACATCCGCGCGTCAATATTTTACAGCCCGGTTGCGGCGTTGGCGGACATTGCATAGCCGTTGATCCTTATTTCATTACGGCGGAGTTTCCCATGGAATCTCAACTCATTGCAAAAGCAAGGGAAATAAACAATTACAAATCGTTTTGGTGTGCAGAACGCATTGAAAATGAGATATTAAAATATAAAATAGAAAAAGGAAAAGAGCCGGTTGTTGCGATGATGGGACTGGCATTCAAACCGGATATTGACGATTTGCGCGAATCGCCGGCAAAATATATCGCTACAAAGGTGATGCAGTCCTATAACAATGACAATATTCTGATTGTTGAACCGAACATCCGGCAACACAAGGTTTTCAAACTGACGGATTGTAAGGAGGCTTACAGTCAGGCTGATATTGTGGTCTGGCTGGTAGCGCATACTTTGTTTAAAGACATTGAAAAACAGGAAAATAAAACAGAACTGGATTTCTGTGGAATCAGGAAATAAAAAGATGAAGAAGATACTGTTAGTTTTCGGTACCCGTCCGGAGGCAATAAAAATGTGTCCTTTGGTAAAAGAGTTTCAAAAATATCCCGAAAAATTCGATACCAAAGTTTGTGTAACAGGGCAACATCGCCAAATGCTTGACTCGGTATTGGAAGTATTTGATATTCAGCCGGATTATGATTTGAATATTATGGCGCCGAATCAGGATTTGTACGATATTACCTCGAAAGTGCTGTTGGGAATGCGGGACGTATTGAAAGATTTTCAACCGGATATCACCTTTGTGCATGGCGATACAACGACTTCAATGGCTACTACCGTTGCCGCTTTCTACCAGCAAATCAAAGTAGCCCATGTAGAGGCGGGATTGCGAACTTACAATCTGCATTCCCCCTGGCCCGAAGAGATGAACCGTCAATTGACCGATCGCTTATGCGACTATTGTTTTGCACCGACCGAAGCGGCACAAAGGAATCTCTTGCAGGAAAAAATAGACGAAGCCAAGATTTTTGTTACCGGCAATACGGTGATTGACGCTTTACACTGGGTTATAGATAAAATTAGCCATGATGCATCACTGCAACAGAACCTGCAACAACAAATCAAAAACTCAGGCTACCCCAACATTGTCAATTGTCAATTATCAATTGTCAATTTCATACTGGTTACCGGACATCGCCGTGAAAATTTCGGCGAAGGTTTTTTGAATATCTGTAAAGCCTTGAAACAGATTGCCGTTGCTCATCCTGAAATGGATATCGTGTATCCGGTACATTTGAATCCGAATGTGCAAAAGCCGGTATATGACTTACTTTCAGACGTCAAAAATATTTTCCTGATAAAACCTTTGGATTATTTGCCTTTTGTGTATCTGATGCAAAACTGCCGTCTGATTTTAACGGATAGCGGCGGGGTACAGGAAGAAGCGCCTTCGCTGGGCAAACCGGTACTGGTAATGCGTAATACAACAGAAAGACCGGAAGCAGTCGAGGCAGGGACAGTGAAACTGGTAGGAACGGATGCGGAGACGATTGTTGAAAACGTGAACCTCTTGTTGAACAACAACGAAATTTATAACAAAATGGCAGAATCGCACAATCCTTACGGGGATGGCAGAGCTTGTGAGAGGATAGTAGAAATAATGTGAGTTTATTAATGCTTTACTCAAAAAATTATCTTCTATTTCGGAAAATAATGAACTGTTTGGATTTATTAAAGAATGAAAAATTTTTAGAACATTTGGTATTTTAAACAAAAAACATTATTTTTGTGCGTAATATTAAACGTTATAGAAATGAAAAATCAACTTTTACCGACATTGCTAAAAACGCTTGACGTTTTGGGAGAAAATATAAAACTCGCCAGGCTGCGGCGCAAACTCACTGCTGAGCAGGTGGCTGAGCGGGCGGGAATTTCACGCTCCACCCTTTGGCAAATAGAAAAAGGACAGCCCAATGTTTCGCTCGGTTTTTATGCCCAAACGCTTTTTGTGCTCGGTTTGGAAAAAGATCTTCTCAATGTCGCAAAAGATGATGAACTCGGCAGAAAATTACAGGACATTGAGATTTTAACCAAAAAACGGGCGCCGAAAAAGTAAATGGACGCTAAAAAAGATATAGGGGTTTACGCCGACTGGCAAGGTTTGGAACAACCACGGGTAATGGGAATTTTACATGGTGTTTCATTGCGGAGTAAAGAAATTTTTTTGTTTGAATACGATAAAAACTGGCTTAAATCCTCTTTTGCCCAGAAAATTGATCCGGATTTGGAATTGTTTGCAGGCTATCAATATGTAAAGGAAGGAAAAAGCAATTTCGGTGTTTTTCTTGATTCTTCACCCGACCGCTGGGGACGTGTTTTAATGGAACGGCGGGAAACCATTTTGGCAAAACTTGAAAGCCGTCCGCGAAAAAATTTGATGGAATCCGACTTTCTTTTGGGAGTTTTCGACGAACACCGTACAGGCGCTTTGCGGTTCAAAACCGAAGAAAACGGCGATTTTCAGAATTATAATGAGGATTTTACAACCCCACCTTTTACTTCTATCCGCGAACTCGAACAGGCCAGTTACAATCTTGAAAACGAATTGATAACAGACGATTCTGAAGTTTTGAAATGGCTGAATATGCTGCTTGCGCCCGGTTCGTCTTTGGGCGGAGCGCGACCCAAAGCAAGTGTGGCAGACACCAACGGCAATCTCTACATTGCAAAATTTCCGAGTAAAAACGATACCTTCGACGTTGGCGCATGGGAAATGATCGTCAATGAACTTGCCCGAAAAGCAGGTATAAATGCGGCGCAGGCAACAGCCCGGAAGTTTTACGGCAACCATCATACTTTTCTCACCAAACGTTTTGACAGAGAGAATACGGACAGAATACATTTTGCTTCGGCAATGACTTTGCTCGGATACAATGATGGAGCAAGTTTTCAGGAAAACGTAAGTTATCTCGAAATAGTTGAATTTATCATTAGAAACGGGTCCGATGTCAATGCCGATCTGGAAGAATTGTTCCGAAGAATTGTGTTTTCAGTTTGCGTAAAAAACACGGACGACCATTTGCGTAATCATGGCTTTTTACTTGTAAAAAACGGTTGGACATTATCGCCCGCATTTGACATTAATCCCAATCCGAAAGGTACAGGTCTGAAACTCAATATTTCCGAATACGACAACTCTCTTGATTTGAATCTGTTAAGAGATGTTGCCCATTATTTCAGAATAAGCAAGGACGCCGTGGAAAATATTGTTGCAAATACAAAAGCTGCAGTTTCTCAATGGCAGATATTAGCAAATAAATATGATCTTTCGCGCGAAGAACAAAGTTATATGAATGCTGCATTTAACACCTGAATTTACAAACATATCCGAAGGTTTTCAGGTAACTGTTTTTACTGCGACTACGGAGAAAACTACGGAGAAAATATTGAAATTAATTATGGATAATCCCCAAATTTCGCAGGATAAAATTGCGGAAATTATCGGAATTACAACAGATGGCGTGTTTTGGAATATCAAAAAACTCAAAGCCCAAGGGGTGATAGAGCGGGTTGGGCATGACAAAGGAGGGTATTGGAAAATGATAGGATTGTGACGACCTCGTAAAACTAATTTTAAAAGTAAATAATCCATTGAAAATAAAAAAAAGTAGTAACTTTGCAGTTAAATACAATCAAACTTCATACAAAAACCATACAAATATGGCAGCAGTATTAATACAGACACGGGTAGATTCTAGACTGAAAGCGCAGGAAGGTGATTATTACACTACACCTGAAGAAGATGCCTACGACTATGAATGTGCCGAAAAAGCATATGCCGAATATATCAAAAGCGGTAAAAAAAGCCAACCAATAGAAGAGCTTTTTAAGGAAATGGGGATATAGTATGGCATATTCACTTGATTCAACGCCACAATTTGATAAGTATTTCAAAAAATTAGACAAGCAATCGCAAGAAAATATAGCTAATTACATCAGAAAAAAACTTGTAAATATTGAAAATCCCCGCTCTATCGGGAAACCGTTGAAAGGAAACTTGCAAGGATTGTGGCGTTACAGAATTGGCGATTATCGCCTGATTTGTCAGATTCAAGACCAGAAATTGATTATACTTGCCGTCGAAATAGCACATCGCAAAGAGGTTTACAAGGGGAAATGAAGGACTGCCGATGCCTGAATTTAAATAATTTCTGAAGGTTTTCAGGTAACTGTTTTTGCTGCGACTGTGGAGACAGGCACGGGGAAAACTACGGAGAAAATATTAAAATTAATTATGGATAATCCCCAAATTTCGCAGGATAAAATTGCGGAAATTATCGGAATTACAACAGATGGCTTGTTTTGGAATATCAAAAAATTCAAGGCCCAAGGGGTGATAGAGCGGGTTGGGCATGATAAGGGAGGCTGTGAAAGCAGGGACGGTGAAATTGGTAGGGACGGATGCAGAGACGATCATTGAGAATGTGAATTTGCTGTTGAAAGACCGTTCGGTTTATGAACGGATGGCGCAGGCGCATAATCCTTATGGGGATGGGAGGGCGTGTGAGAGGATAGTAAAAGAATTTCTCGTTCAAAGTTAGTTTTATAGTAAAAAATATAAAGATTCTCGATTAGATATAATAAAGCGACTGTATGTCATTAAAAGAAAAAGCTATACACGGGGCCAAATGGGCAATGATAGATAAGGTACTGAATTATGGCGGTTCATTCGTTATCAGCTTGGCATTGGCACGCCTACTCACTCCATCTGACTATGGTTTAATCGGTATGGTTTATATTTTTATTGTTCTTTCCGATGTTTTTATCAGTAGTGGACTTGGGCACTCCCTAATCAGGACAAAAGATACAACACAAAAGGATTATTCAACGGTATTCATCTTTAATGTCATTGCTTGCATAATTATATACTTTATCTTATTTTTCACCTCACCATTCATTGCCTCATTTTTCAATCAGCCGGTTCTTATTGAGGTGCTGAGGGTGTCTGGTCTATCAATAATAATTTACGGGTTCTCGGTTGTACAAACTACAATCAGGTGCAAAGAGATTAATTATAAGATTCAAGCTCAGATTTCAATTGTCGGCACAGTCATCAGTGGTGTGATAGCAATTATCATGGCATACGAGGGATTTGGAGTGTGGAGTTTGGTTGCACAGCAGTTAATAAAAGCATTTGCATCAACAGTATTATACTGGATTACGAGTAATTGGCGACCTGCTTGGGTTTTCTCAAAGGAACATTTCAAAAAACATTGGAGCTATGGTTTCTCTATGTTGCGGCTTGATATTACGATAGTTTTTTTTGATAATCTTTACACTATAGTTATCGGTAAATATTATTCAGCCGCAATGCTTGGGCAATTTTCCAGAGCGAAAAATTTCACCGATTTATCATCGAGTATTATTTATCGTGTTTTATCAAACGGAGTTTCCTTTCCTGTTTTATGTAAAGTCAATGATAATTTAGAAGAGCTTAAACGTCTTTTTCAGAGGTTTATGAAGTTAATTGTTTTTTTATCTTGTACTTCAACATTTTTTTTCGTTGCTGTCTCAGATAGCTTCATCCCGTTTGTAATAGGACATCAATGGATGTTGGCAATCAAATTTGTAAAAATAATATCAATATCGGCTTTTCTGTTTCCAATAAATACCTACACCATTTCAATAGCAAAGGTTATCGGTAAACCTAATGTTTTTGCTAATGCGATTCTCTTCCAGAGATTGTTGATAGTCCCTGCTGTTGTTATTGGTATTTTTACTAACATCGAGATACTTGTGTGGAGTACGGTGGTAACTGCGATTTTTTCATTGTTTTATAATTCTTTTAAAGTTAGGCAAATGCTCAACATTACTATCCGTGAACAGTTAATAGTGATATTCAGAGTCGTTACAATACCTCTGTTTTGTGCTGTAGTGATGTATATGATCTGGCTTCTAATGCCTGCTGCAATCGAATTGGGATACATATTGCTGACACAATTACTGGTAGGTTTTGGACTTTTTTTTGGATTATGCCAGTGGAAAAAGCAGAAAGAGTATCTTGAACTCAAATTAATTTTATTAAAAGAGTTAAAAAAGATAATTGGAAAAAAATGAAAAAACCAGTAAAAAAACTAATAAAAAGAATCTGTTATAGTCTTCCTTTGGTTGGGACTTTTCTACGGATGATGCAAGTAGGATATGTTGATTGCGATTTTTCTTTTTGGAATTATTTCAAGTTTAGATTTTTTTGTAGAAATAGATTATTATATCACCCAAAAGCAAAAAACTGTATTGTACGTCATCCCAAAAATATGTTAATCGGAGAGAATTCTGTTATATTCAAAAACGGATGCTATATTCAGGGTGGAGGTAAACTTGCGGTAGGAAAATATGTTATTTTTGCAACTAATATCGGTGTGATTACTGCAAATCATAAACTGACGAATCAAAATAAACACGATAGAGGTGTTGTTGAAATAGGTGATTATTGTTGGGTGGGAATGAATTCGATTATACTTCCCAATGTTGTTTTGGGCCAGAGAACTGTTGTAGGGGCAGGTTCGGTTGTAACAAAGAGCTTTCCCGAAGGATTCTGTGTTATTGCTGGAAATCCTGCAAAGAAAATTAAAGATATCAATCCTGAAGAATTTGTTAAACCCAAAGCAGAATACGAATTTTATGGCTGGATTCCCAAAGAAAAATTTGAAAAATTCAAGAAAAAACATCTCAGAGAAAATACAATCTTTTTTCCAAAAAATGTGTAAATGACATTTTTCCGATTACTTTCCTATATCAACCAAAAAGTGACGAAGTATTGTAAAATACTTCAGTTGAAATTATGGCGTAATAATAAAGGAGTTATTACTCCATTAGAGAGAGTAAGCGATTATTTGCCGAGAGAAAAGGGGAGAGAATTCATCATAAAAATCTTTGGACAAGAAGTTGATTACAACACTATTGATTGGCATCAAGACTATAAATCAGGATATACCTACGCCAGAAAACGCTTCGACAAAGTAAAATATTTTCTCGTTTTTAATCAGGGTATTGAAGTAAAATTTCCATGGGATTTATCACGTTTTCAGTTTGGTGTTGATTTAGCGTTATGTTATCACACAAATAAGGATGAAAAATATTACAGAATATTCAAAGATTTGATATTAAAATGGATTGAAAATAATCCATTTTTAACAGGTATAAATTGGGTATGTACGATGGATATTGCCATAAGAGCGGTAAATTGGCTCATTACGGCAAATATATTCGGTAATATTTTTTGGAAAGACGAAGATTTTGTGAAAACGATAAGTAAAAGCTTGATTGACCATGCATATTACATTGAAACTTTCCCCGAGATACGAAAAGACGGAAAAAGCAACAATCACCTTATCTCTGATTATAGCGGACTGTTTGTTTTAGCACTTTCTCTTGTCGAACATCCACACGCCTGCAAATGGTTACAAATGGCAGTAAACGGATTGGAAAAATGTATGCAGAAACAAGTATTGGAAGATGGTACAGACTTTGAAAATTCAATTCCCTATCACAGATTGGTGATCGAACTATTGGCTGTTCCACTAATACTGAAACCATCTTGTTTTTCTGATTTTTATAAACAACGGCTTTTCAAAATGTTTGAATTTGTGAGTGCATACATTGACCACAAGGGAAATGCACCTCAAATTGGAGATAATGACAGTGGAATTTATATTAAACTTTCGGAAAACGGGGAACAAAATCATTCATATTTGCTCTCACTGGGCGAGTCAATTTTCGGATATGACTTTGGATGGAAAGATAGTACCGATTATATTCCCGTATTCAAATATCTCAAATGTAAAATAGAGATTGATAAAACGAGAGATTGCTGTAAAACAACATGTTTTGAAAATTCGGGATATTATTTTCTCAAAAACGAAAATATTACTGTTTCTGTTTTTTGCCCAACTACTGACAAAGGGCACCGACACTATGATACCGGTAGTTTTACATTATCCTATAAAGGTAATCCGATTATTGTTGATCCGGGTACCGGTTGTTATACTTCAGATTTGGAGATAAGAAAAATGTTAAGAGATTATCCTTCTCATAACCTGTATTATTTGAAACGGGAAAATAAACACAACATAGGATGCTTTGGAGTGAAAGTTGACACCTTTGCTCAGGTTAATGAATTTACAGATGACTCTTTACGCTATTCAGTAACATTTGACAATGGAACAATAGTCGAAAGATATTTTCGTCTTCTGTCAAATATGCTTGTTATTGAAGATGTTATAATTGGCAGTAGCGATAATTTATTTTGTGCATTGCATTTTTATAACACAACTGAAGTGGTAATTGAAGGTGCAGCTCGAATTTCAGAAGAACAATATCAATATTCTCCAATGTATTCGATTCTGGAAAAAAGGAAAAGAATTCTAATTTTACCAAGTGAAAAACTGACTACTAAAATAGTATGCAGTTAACAAATTATTGAACGTCTTGATGGTGAGGTAGCAATAATTGCAATTTATTTATTGTCATATATGATTTCTAAGATGTATTCGTCGACAAAAAAAATATGGACTGTTATTAAGAGTGATTACATTCGTTATGGGAAAAAGGCTACGTTTTTTAGAATTTTAACTGAGGTTTTATTCGTTAGAAATTATGGCTTTGTGTATTCTTTCTGGTTACGACTTTCTGCTGAAAAGAATTTGTTTAATTTTATCGCCCGTATACAACACTTTCGATTAACAAGAAAATATGGTATACAAATCGGTAGAAAGACCAAGATAGGCAATGGATTGTATATAGGTCATGGCATTGGCATTGTAGTTAATCCAAATGCAGAAATTGGCAATAATTGTAATATAAGTCAATTTACTACTATTGGAGGTCATTATAAAAAAGCAGCTAAAATAGGAAATAACGTTTATATTGGGCCTAATGTCTGCATAGTTGGAAATGTCAACGTTGGAGATAATGTAACTATTGGTGCTGGCGCTGTAGTTACAAAAGACATTCCAGATAATGCTACGGTAGCTGGTGTCCCTGCAAAGATACTTTCATTTAAAAATCCGGGGAGATTTGTTAATTATCGATATATTGAATAATTCTTGCAAAACTCTTATAACTACATTATGTTATGGTAAAAAATGATAAACATAATATTCTGATTATATCAGGAACTTGTTTTCCAGCTCAATTTCCCCGGGCATTACGTTGTACAGAATTAGCAATTGAGTTTGCCAAACAAGGACATAATGTTACCGTATATGCAAAATTAGGAACTTTTGATTACTCTGATTTTGAAGTTAAATATAACGTAAAGATAAAAAATATAGAGCGTTTTTTACCCGATAGAGAGAATTCTGATGGAATCAAAACATTAACTTTCTTTCAACGAATATTGAACCGACTACTAAGATTTCTTATTAATTATCCCGATATCGAGATGATGTTTAGGATTCCCGGAATAATCAAAAAAGAAAAGGATGTCGAATGTCTAATAACAATAGCCGTGCCTCATTCAAATCATTGGGGCGCAGCTCTTGCAAAATGGAGAAATAAAACAAATTTTCCTAAAAAATGGATTGCTGATTGCGGTGATCCATGTATGGGAAATCCTAATTACACTCCACCTTTTTATTTTAAATACTTGGAAAAATGGTTCTGTAAAGAGGTTAATTACATAACTGTTCCTATTGAAGAAGCTAAAAAAGCTTACTATAGTGAATTTAGTCATAAAATAAAAGTAATCCCGCAAGGATTTAACTTTGACTCATTAAATAAGTATAGTGGAATTATTTCAAATGAAATAGTTACTTTTGCATACGCTGGGGCTTTATATCCAAGAGTAAGAAACCCTCGACCATTTTTGGAATACCTTGTAACGGTAAGAAAGCCTTTTAAATTCATATTATATACCAGTAACAAGAGTCTTATAGAACCTTATATTGAACAATTGGGTAATAACATTGAATGTAGAGATTATATTGAGCGAGCTGTGTTAATATATGAATTAAGCAAAATGGATTTTTTGGTTAACTTTGAGAATATAAGCGCAATACAATCTCCCAGCAAACTGATAGATTATGCATATACGGAGCGACCTATTTTATCAGTAGGTAACGTTATACAAAAAAATATTATCGACGAATTCTTAGAAAAAAATTATATCAATAGAATGAATATATCCATTGATAATTATAGAATCGAAAATATCGCCAATGATTTTTTGAAATTAATAAATTAGAAAATTTTCTATTAAAGTATATTTAGAACCTATTACCTCATGCTTTAAGAACTATTTTAAAATCATATAAAAATGTCAGTCTTTTATGTGACAAATCAGCAAAAAAATCAAGAAGATATATTAAAAGCAATAAATTCTGCAAATTATAATTCTATTTATAATGCGGAATACCTTAAAAATTCTAATATATCTTTTGGTTATCTAAATGATGTACATCAAAACTCATCATCTCAATTTTTTGTATTTAACAATTTCACAATTCTTTTTGTGGGAAAAGTCTATAATATTTTTGATATTAAGCATGAGTTAGAATTAAAGGGACATTATTTTGAAAAAGAAACTGATTCGGAAATCATTGTGAAGGGTTTTTCTGAATGGGATACAAATGTTTTTTCAAAATTAAACGGCGATTTTTCATTTGTCATATATGATGAGTATAGTGATAAAATTACTTGTGTGAGAGATCGGCTTGGGGTTAAACCTCTTTATTTTTGTTGGAAAAATGGCGATTTTGAAATTTGCAGTTTACTCAGGCCATTAATAGATTCCCAAAGTAAAATTTGTAATGATGCTTTGTCATTTTATATGGATTGCGGTTATGTTCCAAGCCCCTTCTCTATCATTGAAGATATACACAAATTATCTTCCGGTAAATATTTGGAGATTGATTTAAAAAGTAAAGATATAAAGATATTGGAATATTGGAATCTTAAAAAAGTCGAACAGACAAAAATTCCATACAAACAAGCCAAAGAACAATTACACTCTCTTTTAAAAGATGCCGTAAAAATAAGGATGACAGACAATCAAGCCTGGTCTCTCTCCGGTGGAACAGATTCTGCTCTAATAACCAGTATCGCTTCTACTTTGACAGAAAGAGCAATTAATACATTTACAATAGCTAAAGAACTCAAATATGATGAAAGTATAATAGCTGCAAAATATGCAGAAATACTTAAAACAAATCATACAAAAACTGTTTGTAGTGCCAGTGATGTTTTACAAATGCTTCCATACTTTATAAAAGTTTACGATGAACCGTTTGCTGATAGTTCAGCTTTGCCATCATTATTAAACAATTCAATTATAAAGCAACATTCTAATTTTGTAATGTCTGGAGATGGAGGAGACGAGTGTTTTTTAGGATACAGTTATTTGGATAGGATAAAAAAATTTCTATTATTGAAAGTAATTCCATATAAATTGCGATTATTAATTTCCAAGTTACCTCTGCATAGATTATTAAGAAAAGATACTTCTTCGTTTAAAAATATTTTATCTATAAAAAATGTAAATGAATGGATATTATGTATTTTTATTGGATATGATACTTTACAAAAAAATAGGAATACTAAGTTTATTGAATACTATGATAATTTTAGTACTTTTTCCGCAAATCCTTTTCAAAAGGCGGCTGATTTAAATATTAAGCTTTGGTTGGAGAATGATAGTAATGTCAAAGTTGATAGAGCGGGAATGGCTTTTGATATGAAAGTTTCAAGCCCTTTCTTAGATTATAGGATAGTGGAATTTGCTCGGAACTTACCTGTTGATTATCGCTATAGAAAAAACGAAAAAAAATACATACTAAGAGATATTCTTTCCGAATATATTCCCAAAGAAGTATTTAATCAACCCAAAAGAGGATTCACAATTCCAATCAGTAAATGGATTCGAGAAGACTTGAAAGAGCAAATACTGTTAGAACTGAACGATGATTTTTTCCAAAAACTTAACAACTTTGATGTTGCTAAATTTAAAAAGCAATTAAATGAACATCTATCGGGAAAATTTGATTATTCTGTCAATATTTGGAGAATATTTATATTAGCAAAATGGTATAAAGAATTTAAATTTTGAATAAAATGTGGAAAAAATTAATTTTTATTTGTAAAAGAATATTTTGGACACCCGAGAGATATGCTCGAAGTGTAGGAGTGCAAATAGGAAAAAATTGTGCTATTGCAACTTTTGGATTTGGGTCTGAACCCTACTTGATTCAAATAGGTGATCATTGTCAAATTACTACCGGCGTGAAATTTTTTACTCATGGAGGAGGATGGGTTTTTAGATCAAAATATCCTGATTTTGATACTTTTGGAAAAATTATAGTTAAAGACAATGTTTACATTGGTAATAATTCCCTAATCATGCCGGGAGTAACAATTAATTCAAATGTGATTATTGGAGCAGGAAGTGTCGTAACAAAAAGTGTACAAAGTGGAAAAATAGTTGCAGGCAATCCTGCAAAGATAATAGGAGATTTAGATGATTTAGAAAAAAGATTAATTCCATATAATTTAAATACAAAAAAAATGAATTATCTCACTAAAAAAACTTTTTTACTTTCTGTAAAAGATGAAATGTTTATTTCAAAATAGGTTTTATAGCTGCAATCTAATATGAACAAAATAAGAAACTTTTTACTGTGTTTATTGTTTTTTGCCCTTTTCTTTGCCAATTGGGATCCACTACAAACAAATGGAGCATTTTCAATAGTAAAGGCGGCGGGCATCATCTATTTCATTTCTATTATTCCAAAGTTGAAAAATTACTTAAGAATCTATCCGATAAGGAAGGAAATGTCTACATTTCTAATTTTCTTTTTGTTTTTGATAATCCTAAATATTTTTAACTTCAATGTTATTAGTGAAACTGACATTGTAAATCCTACCATGTTACAATGGTCTATCATGATGATGATTATAGTTAATCATGTAAAGGAAACCCCACAACTAATAGATAAACTAATGCTTTATTTTACTTTAGGCGCAGTTTTAGGTTCTGTTTTTTTTCTGTTAAAAATGGGGATTGAGTTTACTACTGGTAATGAAGAGAGAGTTTTGTTCTTTAATGAAAATGCTAATTCCGTTGCACTTAAATCTGCTATTGCTATAGTGTATATAATTTATACCGTTTTTTTCAATCGATTTAAATATGGTATCTCAAGATTCCTATTACTCTTATCATTACCCACCATCTTTAACCTTTTTTTAAATACAGGATCCAGAGGTGGACTATTTATTTTGGTGACAATGCTCTTGTTTCTTGTTTTATTTATAAAAATAAAATTATGGAAAAGAATTATGCTCATTCCTATTTTAGTGATAGCTTCCATTTTTCTTGTAGACGCCATCTCCAAATCAGAAGTAATGAGTGGCAGACTCAATCGAACTATTGAAGAACATAGTATCGGTGGAAGAGAGGTTATATGGAATACATATATTCCTTATATTTATGAAAGCCCAATATGGGGTTATGGAGAAACTGGGTTTAATTCTATTGCAGAAATGGTGGAAGGAGCAAGCCCTCATAATGTTTTTATTGAACTTCTTCTAATTTCAGGTATTATTGGCTTTTCAATTTTTATGCGATTTTTTTATTTAATTTATAAGCAAGGCTATTTGACTTATAAACATCGAAATTATTTATTCCCGATGCTACTTTTTTTCCCAATGTTTGGCAGCATGTTATTTGGCCAATTATTAGCTACGAAATTATTTTATTTACTAACAGCCTATATACTTTCTGCTAAATATATTGATAGAAATGAAAATTTTATGCGTCATTGATAGTTTAGGTTGTGGTGGAGCTCAACGTCAATTAGTCGAATTGGCTAAAGGGTTCAAAGAGAGTGGTAATGATGTGGCTTTTTTAGTGTATCACCACATACCATTCTATTTAGATGATGTGAAAAGATATAGTATTGATTATACTTGTATGGAAGAACCGAATTATTTCAAACGTTTCTTTAAGATGAGAAAGCACATTCGTACAGGGAATTATGACGTTGTTTTATCATTTTTAGAAGCATCCAGTTTTATTTGTGAATTATCAGGATTCCCATATAGAAAATGGAAATTAATTGTTGGAGAACGCAGTGCAAATCCGAATATTTTGAAATCGAAAAAACGAAAACTGTATCGTTGGTTTCATTTATTGGCAGATTATGTGGTTGCAAATTCTAATGAAAATATAAAAATAATCGAGAGAATCAATCCTTTTTTGTCTAAGAATAAATGTAAGGTAATTTATAACCTCATAGATACAAATATTTGGAAGCCGGTTGACGACTATATTCCACTAAAAAATGAGAAATTAAATATTGTTGTTGCTGCCAGCCATCAATATTTAAAAAATGCAAAAGGATTAATACTGGCATTAAACCTATTAAGTGAAGAAAACAAGAAAAAAATTACTGTTAATTGGTATGGAAGTCAAAGTCCAGATAATTCTTTTATAGAGTCCAGAACACTAATAGAACAATATAATCTCACAGATATTATTACTTTCCATAAAGCAACGAACTCTATTACGGATAAAATGCAATATGCAGATGTTATTGGGTTGTTTAGCTTTTATGAAGGTCTTCCTAATGTAATTTGTGAAGCTATGATGCTTGGAAAACCAGTAATTTCATCCTCTGTTTCTGACATTCCTGCTATTTTGAGTTCAGATTTTATTTTTAATCCTCACGACACAAAAGATATAGCAAAAAGTCTCTCTCTTTTGCTGTCATTTCCTATCAGTAAATTTATAGAAATAGGGAAAAATAATCGAAAAACGGCATTATCTCTTTTTGATAAAAGCATAATAATGTCTGAATATTTAAATCTTTTGAAATAATATTTTATGAAATATATTGCACTGTTTTTTATTTTTATCTCAAAGATATATAATAGAATATGCATGAATGTAATACTTTCTCTGTTTAAGAAGCACGGAAAAAACAATGTGTTTTTCCCAACAAAATCATCATTTAGTTATAACAATATTATTTTAGGGAATGATGTTTATATTGGACCTGGAGCAAACTTTTCATCAATTACCATCATAAGTATTGGCAATAAAGTAATTTTTGGACCAAATGTTACAATTATGGGAGGAGATCACAATATAAGTGCCATTGGAAAATATATGTATGACGTCAAAGAAAAATTACCGGGAAACGACTTGCCTGTTGTAATTGAAGACGATGTGTGGATAGGTACTGGCGTTATTATCCTTAAAGGTGTCAGGGTTGGAACGGGAGCAGTAGTCGCAGCAGGTTCTGTAGTAACAAAGAATGTGGAACCTTACTCCATTATTGCAGGGGTGCCGGCAAAAAAAATAAAAATGCGGTTTCTTGATGAAGAAATTATTGAACATAAAAGAATATTATCTCAAAATATTTAATAGAAAAACTTATAGTGTGTTTATTATCAAACGAAAATGCAAAAGATACTAATCATCGGCACTCTTCCTCCTCCCATTGGAGGTGTAGCAATTCATTTATATAGATTAATGAAAACATTAGATAGTTACGGGACTGAATATATATATTATGATTATAAAAAGGAATCTCCTTATAGTGGATTGAAAAAAATTTTAAAATCTCAGTTTATTCATACTCACTTTAGTAATAAACGTCTCAGATTTTTCAGTATCGTATTTTTAAAAATTTTGAATAAAAAGATTATTCTAACCTTTCATGGTAAATATAATTTCCATAATATTTTTGATAAATTTTCATTAATTCTTGCTGACCATAATTTTGTGTTAAATAATTATTCATATGAGAATGCTCTAAAAATCACTAAACCATGTAATCTTCAGATGATATCAGCATTCATTCCTCCAACTGATGAAGAAAATAATTTATCGGATACTCTCAAAAAGAAACTTGCTTCATTTATCAAAAATAAAAAAGTTGTTGCTTGTACAAATGCTCATTCGTATGTTCTAAATAAGGATGGAAATGATGTATATGGTATAGATTTTTTATTGAAAATATTTAGTAGCGTCCCTGATAAATGCTTGATTGTTTCGGATCCATCAGGGAAGTTAAGGGAGCATTATACATCTTATTTAAAGTTTGGGAATATATTATTTATCTCCGAAAATCACCCGTTTATCAATATATTAAAAATTTCTAATGTTTTTGTGAGAGCGACAACAAGTGATGGAGATTCTTTATCTGTTAGAGAAGCTCTGTATTTAAATATAAAAGTTATTGCTTCAGATTGTGTTGATAGACCCAAAGGTTGTTTGATTTATAAAACAGGCAATGAAGAATCGTTTATTAATTGTTTAGACGCTAGTATCAAACACCTAACTAACAAAATTGAAATTGAAAATGGAGCGACAGCATTAGTGAATTTTTACCAAAATATACAATCTCTTATCTCCCCAAATAAAGATTAATATTCCATAAATTAAAAAGCAATTTATAATAGTTTTATTATGTTCTATAATTTTTATTTAAATTCACCAATATATCTGCAAAATATTTTTGTAAGTATAAAGGGTTTTTTTATACAAAAAACAAGATTCAATAAAAACTTTTTCAAGTATTTGGAAGAATATGAGAAAAGTAATCCGGACATAGTAAATGAGAAAGCGTTAAGACATTTTTTAATCAATGCTCAAAAAAGTGTTTTTTGGCAAAAACGTTTTGAAAGCTATAAAATTAATCTTTATGCTGAAAATATAATAGAAGAGATAAAGAAGTTACCTATTTTAACAAAAGATGAGGTGCAAGAAAATTTGGAATCAATAAAAGTCAATAAAATAAATGATAAAATCACAAAAAACCAAACAGGGGGTACTACAGGCAAAGGCTTAGTTTTTCAACAAACTCAAACAATGGAAAACAAACAATGGGCTGTTTGGTGGAGATACAGAAGAAGGCATGGTATTCAGTTAAATACATGGATGGGATGGTTTGGAGGAAAATTAATAATGGATGTAATGAGTCAAAAACCGCCTTTCTGGCGTATCAATTATCCGGGTAAGCAGATAATGTTTAGCCAATATCACCTTAATAAAAATACAGTTAAGCTATATTATGATGAAATAGTAAACAAAAAAATAAAGTGGTTGCATGGCTATCCAACTTTTCTTGCCTATTTTGCCAATTTGATTAAGGAAAAGAAACTGCCTAATTTAGCGATTGATTATGTGACTATAGGTTCGGAAAATTTATTGACACATCACATTCAGATAATTCGAGAAGTGTTTGGAGTCGAACCTATCCAACATTATGGCTTGGCAGAGGGAGTGGCTAATATTAGCCAACTTCCTAATGATGAATTACAAATAGATCAGGATTTTGCCTTGTTAGAATTAGTGCCTACGGATTTTGATAAAAATATCTATAGAATAGTTGGAACTAATTACTCTAACGATTCTTTTCCGTTGATACGTTATGACACAAAAGACTTGGCTCATGTAGAGATACAGAATGGTAGAAAGAGAATTATATCTCTTGATGGGCGCATAGAAGATTACATAATTTTGCCTAATGGTAATAAATTGGGACGATTAGCAAACATTTTTAAGAATGCTGTAAATGTAAATGAAGCGCAAATATATCAACCGGATATAAACAATATTATTATCAGAATTGTCAAAAAAGTAAATTATAAAGATACTGATGAAGCATCTTTATTAAAAGAATGTCGAGATCGCTTTGGTAAAGATATTAATATTACCTTTCAATATTTATCCAATATTGAAAAAGCTAATTCCGGGAAATTGAGATATGTAATTTCAGATGTAAAGTAAATCCATGCCCCAACTCATTCAAGACCTGAAATCAGGCAACACCCTGTTGGAGGAAATCCCTGCCCCGCAAGTTCGTGAAGGCTGCAAAATTATTTAGGAAAATGAATATCCGTATAAGAACCTAAAAAATTATGTAATATAATGATAGATGTATCATTTATCTGTCCCCGTAGGGACAATATATTGGTAGAAAATAGATTATCTCCTCAATCGGCGTGCCGTCAGGTACGCAATATGTTGGATTATTTTCCCATATCGCGTACCTGACGGCACGCTTTTCCGGAAATTACCGTCTGTTCTACCAATATTACATCCCTGACGGGATTTTAGGAGAATATACGGATACTCATATTTAGGAAAAACCATCAATCGCTAACGAAACTAAAATGGATATAGATATAAAGAGTTTAATCACAAAAGGAGAACACTCTCAGGTAGAATCTAAAAAAACTGCCAGAGGAATTCCCGACAGCCTTTGGGAAAGTTATTCCGCTTTTGCCAATACATCAGGGGGTGTGATTTTATTAGGCGTATCGGAACTTGCAGGAAAACTTGAAATAACCGATGTTTCCGAAAGCGCCAAGAAAATTAAAAATATTTGGGACATACTGAATGATAAAAAGAAAATAAATGTAAATATCCTTTTTGAAAGAAATGTTTTTGTGCACAAGGAGAACGACAAAGAAATTATCGTCATCAAAGTTCCACGAGCCGACAGGCATGATAAACCGGTATTTATCAACAACGATCTAATGAACGGAACATTTCGCCGCAATGCAGAAGGGGACTACCATTGTTCCCTTTCTGAAATCAAATCAATGTTGCGCGATCAATCGGATATTCCCATAGATGGAGTCGTGTTTGATGAAATTACGTTCGACGATTTGGACAAAGATACTGTAAAACGTTATCGAAATATGTTTAGTGTATTGAAACCCGAACATATTTGGAATCGTTTGGACGATATAGCTTTTTTGCATAAAATCGGAGCATTGGGCAGAGCAGAAACAAGCGAATTGAAACCTACGTTGGCGGGATTGGTTATGTTTGCCGATGAAGATGTGATAACTCGCATATTACCTGATTATTTTCTTGATTTTCGGGAAAAATACGACAACGATAGGTGGAGCGACCGGGTTGTTTCCAACCTTGGAGAATGGAGCGGCAACATATTTGACTTCTTTTTTAAAATAGCAAACAGGTTGACAGCTGATATCAAACGTCCGTTTCAGATGCGCGATAATATTTATCGGGAAGATGACACATCCATACACAAAGCATTACGCGAAGCATTAGCAAATGCGCTGATTCATGCCGATTATTATGGAAGGCGTGGAATTGTAATTGAGAAGAAAAAACACCTTATAACATTTGAAAATCCGGGATCATTTCGCCCCGATATTGCAGAAGTAATGAACGGTGGAATAACTGACCCGCGCAATCCCAACATTTTTAAGATGTTCGCATTGCTTGATATAGGTGAACGCGCAGGTAGCGGACTGCATACGATTCACACAATATGGCAAGATGCAGGCTGGGATTTACCGGTGTTGTCGGAACAAATAGAACCGGCAAGAACAATGCTGTTGGTTCCGATAGAGATAGAAAATAATGAGGGAATAAACGCCGAAAGTGAGGGAATAAACAGCAAAGATGAGGGAATAAATGCTCTGGTTAGAACTATAACGCTATATCCCGGAAATAGAGCTGTTTTTTTAGGAGATAAATTACAGATACCGGTTAAAACCATTGAGCGTTGGTTGAAAAAATTAAAAGATGAAAATCAAATAGAGTTTCAAGGCTCAAAGAAAACCGGTGGATATTGGAAAATAATCAAACAACAATAATGCACCAACTCATTCAAGACCTAAAATCAGGCTACACCCTGTTGGAGGAAATCCCTGCCCCACAAGTTCGTGAAGGCTGTGTCTTAATACAAACCACCTGCTCATTGGTTTCGTTGGGAACGGAGCGAATGCTGGTGGAGTTTGGCAAAGCGAACTTGATAGACAAAGCGCGCCAGCAACCGGAAAGAGTCAAGCAGGTTCTCGACAAAATAAAATCCGACGGACTGATGCCTACGCTTGAGGCGGTCTTCAACAAATTGGGAGTGCCTTTGCCTTTGGGCTATTGCAATGTCGGCAAAGTCATCGCTGTCGGGAAAGACGTCAGTTCCTTTCAAATCGGCGACCGGGTGGCGTCAAACGGTAACCATGCCGAAATCGTTTGCATTCCGGAAAATTTAGTTGCTAAAATTCCCGACAATGTGCCGGACGAAGAAGCTGCCTTCACTGTTATCGGTTCGATTGGTTTGCAGGGAATCCGTTTGTTGCAGCCAACTTTGGGCGAAACGATTGTCGTTACCGGACTGGGACTTATCGGCTTGATTACGGCGGAATTGCTGAAAGCCAACGGTTGCCGTGTTATCGGCATTGATTTCGATTCTCAGAAAATCGAAATAGCCAAAGCCAAGGGAATTATTGCGCTGAATCCTGCCAACGATGGGGATGTTGTTAAGCAAGTTATGGATTTAACCGGTCAAACCGGTTGCGATGGAGTTATTATTACCGCTTCAGCGAAAGGCGATGACATTGTTCATCAAGCGGCGCAAATGTCGCGTAAACGGGGGCGGATTGTATTGGTTGGCGTAGTGGACTTAAATCTTCGGCGGGATGATTTCTACAAAAAAGAACTCTCTTTTCAGGTATCCTGTTCGTATGGTCCGGGACGATACGATGAAACCTACGAAAATAAAGGGCAGGACTATCCGATTGGGTTCGTAAGATGGACGGAAAAAAGAAACTTTGAAGCGATATTGCAGGCGATGTCATCAGGCTCGCTGAATGTCAAACCGCTTATTTCCGAGCAAGTTCCTTTGGCTGAATACAACCGGATATACGGCGATATGAAGAAAAAAGGCGTCATCGCTTCGATTATGGTTTATCCGGAGCAAACCGATATGAGTGCCAAAATAAAAATCGCATCAACCGGATTTGCCGCTTCGACAGGAAAAATGGGAATTATCGGCGCCGGTAATTTCACTTCCGCTACCCTACTTCCGGCTTTGCAAAAGGCAAAGGCCTCCATCAGGTATATTGCCAGCGCACAGGGATTGTCCGCCAAATTATTGGCAAAAAAAGCCGGCGCTGAATATGCCGTTTCCGATTACAAAGAAATATTACAGGATCCGGAAGTAAGTTTGGTTTTGATCACAACCCGTCATAACGCCCATGCCCGGATGGTTTTGGACGGTATGAACGCCGGAAAGCATGTTTTTGTCGAAAAACCTTTATGCCTGAATGAAAATGAATTAACGGATATAATTGATTGTTATACACAAAAGAAAGAGCTTACGCTAACCGTCGGCTTTAATCGCCGGTTCTCTCCATATTCCGTAAAAATGAAGCAATTGCTCGGTTCTTCGCCGATGAATATTGTTGCTACGATGAATGCCGGATTTATTCCTCCGGAAGTCTGGGTACACGATTTACAAACGGGTGGTGGACGAATTATCGGAGAAGCCTGTCATTTTATTGATTTATGTTCTTATTTGGCAAGTAGCAAAGTTATTTCGGTTTGCATGAATGCCTTGGGTACTCATCCGGCAGAAAATACCGATAATGCCTCCATACTCTTGAAATATGAAAACGGGACAAATGCCGTTATCAACTATTTTGCGAATGGCAGCAAGGCTTACTCCAAAGAACGGATAGAGGTATATTCTCAAGAACGGACATTGATTCTGGATAACTGGAAAGAGTTGAAAGCTTATGGATTCAAAGGATTTTCCGGAATGAAAAGCCGCCAAGACAAGGGACATCGTCCACAGTTTGCATTGTTGACCGACAGGGTTAAGAATGGAGGCGAAGCATTGATTCCATTTGAAAGTATTGTGAATACAACAAGAGCAAGTTTTGCCTGCATTGAAAGTTTGAAAAATAAAAATTGGATAAATATTGAATGAAAAAACTGATTCGATTGGGTCAATTAATTTCCAATATGGGAATACGCTACATTTCATACAGATTCTTCTATGAAATGCAACGAAAAACCGGTATTCTAAAAAGAAAATTCCCGACAAATCCACAACCAATTCATCATCTACATCTTGAAGAATGGAAAAAGTTCGCTCAACCTTTTTTCTTTCAATCGCGAGAGACCCTTACATCGGGGAAAAAACCGAATAGCGTTTTGACAGAGGTAGTTAACAATATTTTATCCGGGAAAATCCAATTCTTTAGTTCACAATATTTCAATTTGGGTACTGATTATGACTGGGTGACAAATCCCGACAGCGATTTTCAACACAGTATACAAAAGCACTGGACAGAGATAAACGATTACAACAGAGAAGCCGGAGATATAAAGTTTGTATGGGAGCCGTCCCGTTTTTCTTTTTTATACGCCATTATCCGCAATGATTATCACAATAATCAGGATCATTCAGATTGGGTAATAAAAAAAATACTGGATTGGATTGAAAAAAATCCGATTAATCAAGGACCGAATTACAAATGCAGTCAGGAAATCTCTCTTCGATTAATGAATTGGATTTTTGCATTATATTTTTACAGGAATTCAAAAGCATTGAACGAAAGCAGTTTTCCTATTATCATACATTCCATTTACTGGCAATTACGACATGTCTATAGCAATATCAACTTTTCAAGAATAAGCGTCCGCAACAATCATGCGATTACAGAAACGCTCATGCTCTATATCGGCGGAACACTTTTTCCGTTTTTTCCGGAATCTAAAAAGTGGAAGGCAAATGGGAAAAAATGGTTTGAAGATGAAATTGCTTATCAAATCTATGAAGATGGCACCTACCTTCAATTCAGCATGAATTACCACCGTGCAGTGATTCAACTGCTGACCTGGGCAATAAGGTTATCAGATATTTACAATGAAAAATTTAATGAAATTGTTTATGAAAGGGCTTATAAATCACTGAATTTTTTATACCAATGCCAGGAAGAAAGCAATGGACATTTACCCAATTACGGTTCAAATGACGGCGCTTTATTCTTTCCGTTATCAGATGCCGATTACAGGGATTACAGACCTCAGTTAGATGCTTTGCACCGAATGTTATGCAAACAACCTTTATACGGGAAATCGTACGAGGATGCTTGCTGGTACTTAAACAGCAACTTACATCATAACCGTGAATCATTTCCTCCTTTAAAAAAGAAATCCGGGATCATGAAATTCCCTGTCGGAGGATACTATTTGATCCGGGAGTCGGAAACATTTACCTTCATCCGATGCGGAAAGCACAACGACCGACCTGCTCAAGCCGATAATCTCCACATGGATATTTGGCATAAAGGTGTGAATGTTTGTCCGGATGGAGGATCTTATAAATATAATACGGACGATGAAATATTGAAATATTTTGCCGGAACAGAATCTCACAATGCAGTTATGCTTGATGATTTCGATCAGATGTTAAAAGGGGCTCGTTTTGTATGGCTTTACTGGTCTCAGGCAACTGATGCCGATTTGATGGAATATGAAGACCGTTTTGAATTTAAGGGAAAAATTTCCTGTTTCAGACATGTTGGCGCTCATATTACTCAGGAAAGAATGGTTGTAAAATACAAATATACTCAGGAATGGACTGTTACAGATAAAATTGAGAACAAACCTGAAAATATTCGTCTAAGACAATTATGGCATTACTTTGAACAATATCCCGTTATAATAGAAACCAAAAGCAAAGTAAAGAGATGTGAATCGGACTCATGGTATTCGGCTCATTACGGTCAAAAAATAAATAATCGTCAAATTATTTGCGAAACATTCGATAATGAAATAACGACAACGGTAAAAATATGAAAATACTATACTTCCATCAACATTTTCAAATTCCTGCGCAGGCGGGTGGAACGCGCTCCTACGAACTGGCGCGGGGGTTAATCGCACGGGGGCATGAAGTATGTATGGTTTGTGGAGAGGTGGCTAAATTGGATTTATCGCCAACTAAAATTTCAGGAATATATCGGGGGAATATTGATGGTATAGATGTCATTCAAATTTCCCTACCCTATTCTAACAAAGATGGAATAATCAAACGGACCCGGACTTTTATCAAGTTCGCATACAAAGGGATCCGGATTGCTTTAAAAGAAAAATATGATTTATTGTTTGCTACATCCACCCCGCTAACTGCCGGGATTCCCGGAATAATTGCAAAATGGTTCAGGAAGAAAAAATTTGTTTTTGAAGTCAGGGATTTGTGGCCTGAAATCCCCAAGGCATTGGGATTGAAAAACCCTCTATTACTCTGGGGGATGAGTTTTTTGGAATGGCTTACTTATCGCTCCGCCAACGCCTGTATCGGTCTCTCGCCGGGAATATGTGAAGGGATAGCCAAACGCAGTTCCCCCGGGAAAAGAATAATCATGTTGCCAAACGGTTGCGATTTAGACCTGTTTTTCCCGGGTGACCAAAAAGAGCCGGCATTGGAAGGCATACAACCGACGGACATAACGGCGGTTTTTACCGGTACGCATGGCGTAGCAAACGGATTAGACGCCATATTGGATGCAGCGGGGGCGTTGATAAATAAAAACAGACACGACATCAAATTAGTTTTTATAGGCGACGGTAAGGTGAAGCCCCGCCTGATAGAACGCGCTACGGTTGAAAAGCTGACAAACTGCTGTTTTTATGATCCGATGCCGAAAATAGAACTCGCAAAAGTTATTTCAAATACAGATGTCGGTTTAATGGTGCTGGCGGATTCGCCCGCTTTTTATTACGGTACGTCTCCCAATAAATTTTTCGACTATCTGTCTGCCGGTATTCCGGTTCTTAACAATTACCGGGGATGGCTGGCAGATATGATTAATGAGAATGAATGTGGCATAGTCGTTCCGGCTAACGACCCGGAAGCATTTGCCGATGCGCTGATAGCATTGGCAGATGACCCGGAACAGAGAAAACATTATGGAGAAAATGCCCGTAAACTGGCAGAAAGAAATTTTTCCAGATATGATATTGCCAGTAATTTTGTAGATTTTATTGAAGAAATTTAAGAATACAATGTATCTAATCGGCGCCGGAGGGCATGCCAAAGTTGTTATTGATATACTTCGGGCAAACAATATTGAGATTGAAGGTATATACGATTCAAATCCAAACTGCGAAGATTTGTTGAATATTCCCTTTTTGGGCAGTGAAGAAGGAAAGTCGTTTGATGCAAAACCGGTGATTATCTCTATCGGAAACAATCAAACAAGAAAAAAAGTAGCATCCGGGATAAATGATGCCAACTATGTAAAAGCCATTCATCCTTCATCCATTATTTCTGATAATGTCATGATTGGAGAAGGAACGGTCATTATGCATGGCGCCATCATCCAAAACTCCGGAATGATAGGCAAACATGTCATCATTAATACCGGAGCAAGCGTTGATCACGATTGTATTATAGACGATTTTGCACATATTTCACCGGGAGTTGTCTTGTGCGGTAATGTGCATATCGGAGAAGGGAGTCATATTGGAGCAGGGGCGGTTTGTATTCCGGGAATTAAAGTTGGGAAATGGTGCACCGTAGGAGCGGGGGCAGTTGTAACAAAAAATATCCCGGACTATACCGTTGCAGTAGGTACGCCGGCAAGAGTTATTAAACATAAAGACGAAGTAATTTTCAATATCTGACAATGCTCTCCAATCAAACATATCAAATACCTGAAAAAGAATCGGAAACGATTGAATTTAAGGTCTCATTTAATGTCGAAACCATTGAAACGCTCGTGGCTTTTGCCAATGCCGGCGGTGGAAGTATTCATATCGGCATTGCCGACACACGGGCAATTATCGGCGTTTCGGTCGGTAAGGAAACCGTTCCGCAATGGATTAATGAGATTAAAAGCAAGACGGAACCGGCTCTAATCCCTGATGTTAACGTTGCAGAAGTCGAAGGGAAACAGATTGTTGTGTTGTCCATAACGGAGTTTCCGATAAAACCGGTATCCATAAAAGGAAGATACTATAAACGGACAGGTCATTCCAATCAACTGTTGACACTGAATGAAATTTTGAACATGCACCTCAAAACATTCAACAGCAGTTGGGATTACTATTTTGATCCGAATCATAGCGTTTTGGATATTTCCGAAGAAAAAACACTGAATCTCATTGCATTATACAACAGAGAGAGAGTTATTCCCATTGAAAAAAATGTTTTTGAATTTTTATCGAAGATGGAATTGGTGCGCGAAGGAAAAGTAACCCATGCCGCATTTTTATTGCTGATGAAAAACGACTCCATTCTTTCGGATATCGAACTGGGACATTTTCAGAACGAAATAACCATCAAAGACGGCATCACCATTTCAACCGACTTGATTTCCGAGGTGGAGGAAGTCTTAACCTTTGTGCGCAAGCATATCAGCAAGGAGTTTATCATTACGGCTAATCCTGCACGTATCGAGCGTTGGGACTATCCGTTGGAGGCGTTGCGGGAGATTGTGCTGAATATGATTGTACACCGCAACTATGCCCATCACGGCAATTCTTCGGTGAAGATTTTTCCCGACCGGATTGAATTTTTTAATCCCGGTCGTTTGCCGGACAATATTACTGTCAACGATTTGTTGCAGGGTACCTATACATCAGACTGCCGCAATAAATTGATTGCCAAAATTTTCAAGGAAATAGACTGGATAGAACGCTACGGAACCGGCATTCGCCGTATCAGGGATTATTTTCGGGAATATGGCTCTCCCGAACCGGTATTTGAAAACTTCCAGCATGGATTCAGGGTCATCGTTTATCCTTTAAGGAGAGAATTTGATAATAATGTCATAGATGTCATTGATAATGTCCCGGATGTCCCGGATAATGTCCCGGATAATGTCCCTGATGTCCCTGATAATGTTCCTGATGTCATAGATAATGTCCCTGATGTCCCTGATAATTTCATAGAAAATCGTCATACCGCCATTATTAATTTGATAAAGTCTGATGCTGAGATCTCCATACCTAATTTATCTAAATCATTGAAAGTTAGCCATAAAACAATACAAAGGGATATAAAAATTCTCAAAAACAAAGGTTTGATAGAGAGAATCGGTAATGACAGAGGCGGATATTGGAAAATTAACGAAAATCTACCATTAGAATAAAAACAATTGATTCATGTTACATAAAATCGTACAGTTCATCCGCTCCACTTTTCACGAGCCGACGGAATTTATTCCGTTACACGACCCGCGCTTTATCGGAAACGAAAAGCAATATTTAAACGAGTGCATAGATTCCAACTTTGTTTCGAGCGTAGGCGAATTTGTCGGTCGCTTTGAAAAGATATGTGCCGAATATACCGGAGCCAAATATGCCGTTGCCGCCATGAACGGCACTTCAGCCCTTCACATAGCACTATTGATGGCAGGTGTAAAAAGCACGGACGAAGTGATTACCCAGCCGCTAACGTTTATTGCTACCGCCAATGCCATATCCTACACCGGTGCATCGCCCCTGTTCATAGATGTGGACAGGGAGACAATGGGACTTTCACCGTCCCGTATGGAAGAGTTTTTAGAAGCCAACGCCATCATGAAGGATGACGGATATTGTTACGACAAGGTAACCGGCAAACGAATATCAGCCTGCATTCCGATGCACACTTTCGGACATCCGGTAAAATTGAAAGAGTTGGTGGCTGTATGCAATAAATACAATATCGCGCTGATAGAAGACGCCGCCGAAAGCATAGGCAGCGTTTACCGCGGTAAACAAACCGGAACTTTCGGAAAAATGGGCATATTCAGTTTTAACGGTAACAAGATTATAACTTCCGGAGGCGGCGGAATGATCGTAACCGATGATGAAACCGTCGCAAAACATGCCAAACATATTACTACGCAGGCGAAAGTTCCGCACAAATGGGAATTTGTGCATGACGAAATCGGCTATAATTACCGGCTTACCAATATCAATGCCGCTTTGGGATGTGCACAGATGGAGTCGCTGCCAAAGTTTATTCAACTCAAACGGGAACTTGCCGAAAAATACAGGGCGTTTTTTGACGGCAGCGAGTATATCTTTTTCCCGGAGCCGGAAGGCTGTTGCTCAAACTATTGGCTGAACGCCGTACTCGCAAAAGACCGGGAGCATCGGGACGAATTGCTTGCCCATACCAACAGCAACGGAGTAATGACCCGACCGATATGGCGCTTAATGAACGAATTGCCCATGTTCATGAACTGCAGATGCGGCAATCTCGAAAATTCCGGATGGTTTGAAGAACGGGTGGTGAATATTCCCAGCAGTGCAATTATTCAAGGTTATCATAAAAACTGATGTACACAAACTTCAACATAGACAAATTCATATCCTCCCACGTAACGGGACGGCAGGAAAGTCTTTTAACGGAAGACTTCAAAAATAACCGTGCAAAGTTGCACGAAGAAATTGACGGCAAGTCGGCGCTGGTCATCGGTGGCGCCGGAACCATCGGCTCAAATTATATCAAAGCCCTGCTGCAATTTTGCCCGGCGAAGTTATATGTCGCGGATACAAACGAAAACGGGCTTACCGAACTGGTGCGCGATCTGCGAAGTTCTACCCGATACAATATCCCTGCCGATTTTATGACTTATCCCGTCAATTTTGGCGACAGAGTGTTTGAGAAGATATTCCGCTCTGCCGGTCCTTTCGATATTGTAGCGAATTTTGCCGCACACAAGCATGTGCGTAGCGAAAAGGATGTTTTTTCGATTGAAGCCATGATTGATAACAATGTATTGCGTGCACGCAAATTGTTGGATTTATTGACCGAAGCGCCTCCGAAACGCTTCTTCTGCGTATCAACCGATAAAGCCGCCAACCCGGTAAATATCATGGGAGCGAGCAAAAAGTTGATGGAGGAACTTATCATGGCTTATTCGTCCCGGTTGAATATCACCACGGCGCGTTTTGCCAATGTGGCTTTTTCAAACGGCAGTCTGCCGCTGGGCTTTTTGGAGCGAATGGCAAAACGTCAGCCGCTATCATGTCCGCTCGGCAT
>JAITMT010000329.1 GCA_031277235.1 Tannerella sp. | reverse complement strand
ATCGGGATTGGGCGTATAAATTAAAGAATCGTTGATAATGGTTGCCGTACCGTGGCTTGTAGCCGATACGATGGACAGATTGGTTATTCCGCCCAAGCCGCAACAGCCCGGATTGTCGTTGTCGAGTATGGGCACGCTTACGGGAGTATTGACAAGCGTTACCGCATAATCGTTATTAGCCTGAATAACAGCCGTTAAGACGGTAACCGTATCGCTCATGTTCGATGTGCAGGTTCCGTCAAAAAGGGTTGCGGAATATTTTCCTGCTGCACTTGCCGGATAGGTGGAGGATGTAGCGCCCGGTATGGGTATCCCGTCCTTATACCACTGGTAGGATACGGCGGATGGGGAAGCCGTAAGTAGCACGCTTGCAGCAGGCGGACAGATATAAGCCGTATCGGCGGGCGATATTACGGGCGGAGACGGGGCGCTGTAATTCGATACAATCGTGTAGGCAGACCTGAAATCGCGTTCAATCTGCGTTCCGCCCACACTGCTAATCCAGGAGTAGTTGCGCAAGTCGCCGGGGGCGGTCGTTTGTGCCAGGATAATCAGTACCGTCGAATCGCCCGGCGCTAAAGTCGGGATTGTCCAGGTTATGGAACGGGTAACCGGATTATAAGCGCTGACGGAAGTCCCGCCGCTTGGAGTTATGGAAATGAAATCCCAACCGATACCCAGGCTGTCAATCAGTTGTATATTGTTATAAGCTGCCGTTCCATCATTTTGTATTTTCACGGTGAATTTTCTAATGTTATCCAGGCAACTCGTCAGTTGGTCAACTTCCTTGGTCAATTCCAGCGTTCCGAAGGATTTGGTATTGTTGGTCAAATCGCAGTCGCTGAACGCGCCGAGCGCCGGAAAATTCGTGCCGTCGTCCAGTACTCTTGCGAAGAATATGGGAGGTATGGATGGAAGGGTAATCGTTCGCGTAATCGTTGTCGTCTGTCCGGGAACCAAATCAACGCCCAGCGTGGTATTGGCTGCGGTCAGCACATTTGCCGTATTAATGCTGTTTTGATAAAAACGGATCGGCGTAGAGGACGAAGCCACAGCCGCCCCTTGATTCCCTACCGTTATGGTAATCTCTACGGTGGTCGAAGAGAGGATGGATAAACTACCGTTTACAATGAAAATGTCGGACGACAGGTCTATGGGACAGTAGGTCTCCTCGCTGATGTAAGGCGCCTGCATGGGACCGCCGTTGTAATACTGTACGACATTACCGTTTCTACCGGGACAGGTTTGCGTAAATGATAAATTCACAGGCAGTACGACGCTTGGAATTGTTAAGTCTTCATTTACCAGTAAATTGCTGTAAAGTTGCTGATTCCAGACGTGCGGAGAGGAAGCCCACTTGGACGCGCCGCCTTCAAATACCATCACTTCGCCCTCTATTTCCCGTTGAACGCCTGCCGGGTCTCCGGTAACGATGATGTCGGCGCTGCCGTCTCCGGTTACATCCGCTACGATGGGCGTTTCCACAATCGTAGCGGAGCCGCACTTAATTGCATATTTTTCCACCGGTGCGTTTCCGGAACCGTCAAATATTCTGAGATGCGTTTCGTCCCTGTACACCAGTTCGACCACGCCGTCATTATTGAAATCGAACAGGGTGAGTGCGGTAGCTCCCGAAGTATCCGTATGCGGCATTGACCATTTTTGAACAAAATTTGTGCCGTTGAAGGCGTACGCCCGTAAAGTACCGGCAGTATTGATACATATTTCGGGGTATTTTTTCCCGCCGGTTACAATTCCGTCCATATCGCCGACAAAAGGATAGGAAACACTGTTACTTACAGAGAATGAAAACCGTCCGATTTCCGTATTGGTGGCAGGCGTCCATACTGTTACATCACAGGTAGAGCTATTGGTAACGGAAATATTTACAATATCTACCGATCCATCTTGGTTAATATCGGCAGCCATATTAGCCCCTTCTAAAGCAGTTCCATAACGCGGACATGTTCTCCAGGCAGTCGGATTTGCCACAAAACCGGTATTGAATTTATAGACGCAAGTTCCCACAATCACTTCAGGATAACTGTCTCCATCCACATTTGCTACCAGAGGGAAACTCTGATATATATTAATTTGAAGTATATTCTTCGAACCCACCGCAAGCGTTGATAAGAGATTTCCCGTATTGGCGTCAATGATATATTTACCGGCAACAAGTTCCACATTTCCATCGCCGTTCAAATCCGCGACTGCGGGTACTGCCTCTCCTACATCCAGTGTTTTTTGCCAGACCAAATCGAATTGCAACGGGCGTGTCGAGTTTCTTACCTCATACAAATAAATTTGTCCATCCCGTCCGGCAATGAATACGGTTCCCTTGGCGCTCGCATTTCTTTTAAATAATAGTGCTCCATGACTGTAATCCGTTGTTATGCCGGGACAATTGATTTGCCCCGCGAGTGCGCCCGTTTTTCCTTCAAATACGTACAAAATACTAGCGACGCCACTGGTATCCCCCCATCCGTTGGCGGCAAAAACTTCTACATTCCCGTCTCCGTCTATATCCCCTGCAAGAGGCGTATAGCGGGTATCAATATTCGTATTTGTGGACGAAGTCCATGCTTCCTGAATCGTAAAGGCAAATGCAGGACGTGTGGAGCTGCATTGTAGGGCGGAAATCAGGTTATTTTGAGCCGTTATACCAATCGGCAGCAATGACAGAAGCAATGCTCCCGCCAGTTTCTTCAATTTATCCGATTTCATAAGCATGTTTATTTGATTAAGTTTAAGGTAATAATCCACTTTTCGACCACCTTTTCCGCCTGTCCTCCGGACAGTATATTTACGTAATTATGGGTAGCGATCAGGACAAGTTTCCCGTCTTCCATACTGCACAGATACGTCCGTTGTGTGCCGTCATAAGCCAACACCGACAGCATGCCGCTATCAAACCTGTTTTCAACCGTATCCATGATACCGTTCGGAAAACGCAATACAATGTTTTGCGCACTAATTTTCCACTCCTGCGCACAGGGGACAGGGCTTTTCACCTCGGCAGCCGTATTGTACGCCGCGGTTTCTATCTTGCCGTCAATGTTTTTTTCGACGGTTATCCGTGTTACCTCCCATGTTCCCGACAGTTCTGCAAAGTTACCGATACTCCGAACCTTCACGGTATCATCCATATTATCAAGCATATACCGATTCCCGTAAGCATTTACAGGCAAAATACAAAGTATTGCTAAACAAGAAACTAATAAAAAATTTAATCTTCCCATTTTCATAATGCCAAGTTTTTCTTTTAACACAATTTTTTATAAACGAACCATATTTTATTTTTATTTATCAATCAGCAGTACAGCCTCGTAATATGTTTATTCATAAACAGTTACACATATATCCATTCTGAACAACAAACAATATCACGCCACAAAGTTAGAGGATATTTTTTTATTTTTCAACTTTTTTCGCAAAAAAAATGTAAATGTAAGAAAAAAAACTCAATCAAAGAGTGAAATTCGGGAAAAACTGCTTGCTTTTGAAGCCGGACGCAACAATTATTTGAAAAAAAGAGGCTGCCTTGTTTTTGGGACAGCCTCTCCGTTTTTTATTATGTAATAATGTTCATAAATAATTATTTCACAAACTTTTCCGAAAAAACATGTTCTCCCGACCGGATCCGCACCACGTAAACGCCTTGCGGCAGTCCGCTTGTGGACAGAATCGTCTCGAAGTGATTGTTCCCGCGCTGTAACATTTTCAAACCCTGCATATTATATACTTCCACATCAAAGGAATCCCCGATGTCATATTTCACTGTTAGCCGGTTGCCGTAAGACTGTATTTCGGGTTTGGGCGAAAGGTCGGCTATCGTTTCGTTGGCAACAAGATTCCCTTCGCAGTCGGCATATTGCGGATTCAAATAGAGTAATTCGCCGTTCACTTGACAACAGACGGGTATTGATCCGCAGGAACATGTAGGAATACCCGGTAAATGACCAAATGGGTCGCCCTCAAATCCCAACCCTTCAATTATTTCCATATATTTTCCTATCAATCTTTTATGTTTTTTACCATCCCGGAGTACAACTGAATCAATTTGTGTAATTTCAGATTTCGTATGGAAATTCGGAATAAGCATAGAATCACCTACACTCAGGTTAAAATTTTGGCATTGCTAATTAAATATATATTCGTATCTTTGCAGCAAAAAACTGCTTATGAATTGTCCCAAATGTAATTGCCCGGAGAGCGTAAAATCAGGAAAGATAAAAGAACGTCAACGGTATAAATGCAAGGATTGCGGTTGTAATTATACCGTTGAACTCAAGTCAACCGCAAAACCGGAATCACAAAAGAAACAGGCTTTGCACTTGTATCCTGAAGGCTTGGGTTTTCGTTCTACAGGGCGGATTTTAGGAGTTGGCAATGTATCCGTGTTGAATTGGATACGGGATTTCGGAAAAAAGGTACGGGAGTTGAATTCTGACAGTCAGCAAATAGAAATGGTTGAAGTGGATGAAATGCACTCTTGTGTCGGTTCAAAAAAACTACTGCTGGATATGGATTGCTGTTGATAGATATGGGAAAAGATTCATCAATTTCGTTATTGGCAACAGGGGAAATGAAACAGCGGAAAAATTTCGGGAAAAGATAAAACAACACGAAATGAATTATATTGCCGGCGATTACTGGAAGCCTTATGAGAGCATAATTCCCAAAGAAAAGCACATGCAATCGAAGAAAGAAACTTTCACGGTGGAAGGTTACAATAGTTTGTTCAGACATTTCCTGGCAAGAATGGGAAGGAAGTCTAAATGCTATTCCAAGAAAATGGAGATGCTGGCAATATCAATTCTATTGTTAATGCATTATAGAAATGGAACGTTATATTTAATTAGCAATACCAAATAACTTTTATCAAAAATACAGGGAAAAATAAATTTCCACATTTCCGTTTTCATAAGCCGGAAATACGATCGCCCGGTCGTTTCCGGGCAGGACCATTTTTTTCAGATACGGATATCCCCAGTAAACCAGTTTCGTGGAGAGAATGCCGATGCCCGCGCCTGCCACCACGTCGCTCACCCAGTGGCGGTTGTTGAAAACGCGCGAAAAACCGATAAGCGTAGCCATCGTGAAGCCTCCTGCGCTGATCCAGGGCGATTGTTCGCCGTATTCCTGATGCAGAAACTCGGCAGCCGCGAAAGCCGTTGCCGTGTGTCCGCTGGGAAAGGAATTTTGCCTGAAACTGTCGGGACGCTTGCGCTCCACCGTATTTTTCAGCGGATACACCACGCCACCCATAACGCCGTTGCTCAACGCATACAGCAGCGCCATCTCTCCCAGTTTATGCTTGCTTTTCACGCCTGCCAGATTCATCACGAATGCCGCAGCCGCAGGAGAATACTGCATATAATCGTCTATCTTGTGATAAAGCAGAAGATGATCTTCGCTCAACTCGTTTCCGGTGCTGGAGTCAAGTTCCTTCAGCGCGCCGTTTTCGATGGACACGACGCCGTAAACAACCATCAGGGATGGAAGCGTAATTTCTGCTATTTCGCGCGCTTTTTGAAAGGAAGTTTTGGTTTCGACAACCTCTGTTACAATGCCGACAGTATCGGTTTCCGTAATTATTTCAGATACAACGCCGAGTGTATCCGCCTCTTGAGAATATAACAACGCAGGACAACATAAAGCAACAAAAATAATCCGTATTTTGCTTTCAATATTTTTCCTGTTTATCATATTCTTTTCCTGTTTTTTATCTGTTTTCTGTTTTTTTCGCGCTGTAAAAGTACATTTTTTTTCAATATCTCAAACGTTCCCGGAATCTTTTTTTGTCATACCCGCTGGAAACATATTCAGAGCGGGGTGCATTTACTCATGTGAGAAAATTTTGCCGCACACGTGCGGAGATTTTTAATCGTATTTCTATACAATTTCTATGCCTGTGCGATGAATTTCATCAATAAATCCTGCATAATCGGTGTCTTTGGCAATCACGTGAGGCTCTATGCGAAAATCTACCTGGCGGCGCAATTTCCAGATGGGAGGAATTACTTAAAAAAAATTCCCCTCGAATTTATTGACCACAAAAGCCACATCAATATCGCTATGTTCGCGTGCTGTTCCTTTGGCGTAAGAGCCAGAAAGATAGACAGTTTCGATCTTCATCGGAAATTTGCTGTCAATGACCAATTGCTTGAATAGCCTTACTTTATTGATAATATCGTTTCTTTCGTCCATTGCCGTATATCATTTCGGCTGCTTGCCAATATAGGCAAGGATACCCCCGTCCACATACAGGATATGTCCGTTCACAAAATCGGATGCCTGCGAAGCGAGGAACACGGCGGGACCTTTCAGGTCGTCGGTCGTCCCCCAGCGTGCGGCGGGCGTTTTGGAAACGATGAACGCATCAAACGGATGCCGACTGCCGTCCGCCTGTTTTTCGCGGAGCGGCGCTGTTTGCGGAGTCGCGATGTAGCCCGGTCCGATGCCGTTGCATTGAATATTGTATTCGCCGTATTCGGACGCGATGTTGCGTGTGAGCATCTTGAGACCGCCCTTGGCAGCCGCATACGCCGAAACGGTTTCGCGACCGAGTTCGCTCATCATCGAGCAGATGTTGATGATCTTGCCGCCGCCTTTCTTGATCATGGAAGGAATCACGGCTTTCGACATGATGAACGGTCCATTAAGGTCAATATCAATTACTTGGCGAAACTCTGCCGCCGTCATTTCAATCATCGGGATGCGTTTGATGATACCGGCGTTATTGACCAGAATATCAATGATTCCGACTTCCTGTTCGATTGTTGCAATATGTTTGCCGACTTCTTCCTCGTCGGTTACATCGAAAACGTATCCGTGCGCCTTGATACCCGCTTGGGCGTAGGCTTCGAGTCCCTTTTCGACGAAACCGGGATTGACGTCATTAAAAACGATGGTCGCTCCCGCCTCTGCCAAAGCCGTTGCGATGGCAAATCCGATACCGTAGGAAGCGCCTGTAACCAGGGCTACTTTCCTCTGCAATAAAAACTGATTTAACATGGTATTTTTTATAAAAATTGAATAATCAAGGGTTCTTCGCGGGCTATGGAAAAGTTTTGAATGTAGATTTGGAAATCACCCAACGAGTTGAAACCGAATCTGTTCCATCCGTAACCCGTGTAATAGGTAATCGGTTGTCCGGGATAATAGGTCGTGATTCCCAGAACGTGCGAATAGATTTCTTCCGCGTTCGTTTTGGGATTGAAATATTTATAGGACTGCGTAACAGTTCTTTCCAAACCCTTCGGGAAAACCATCCCTACAAACACTCTCCCCGCCTTTTCGCTTTCCGGTTCGGCATAAATCACGCCTGCCGTTCCGTAATCGGTCATGGCGTTGTACGCCTCGTCGTCCACATTGCGTTTCACGATACCTGCGGCAACCGACATCGTGTCGCCCGTTAAAAATTCTTCCGTTACTTTGGTCATTTGCGAGCCTGCGTCAATGGAAAAAGTGCGCGTTTCGCCGATGGATTTGCTGCTGTCAATTGGTAAATTGTTGTATGTCAGTTTGAAAGTAGTGCGAAGCGGTCCGTTGTCCAGAACCTCCTGACTGACAAAATTTTCACCCAAAATTAGGGAATCGTTAACATAAGGCGCCATCAT